>JAHECM010000124.1:6074-7556 GCA_024641725.1 Limnohabitans sp.
ACGGCGGTGGGCAGGGGGGCCCGCTGGCTCAGGCTGGCCGGCGTGAAGGCGCTTTGTGCCGACCAGGCGGGGGTTTTTTGCAACAGGCTTTGGGCCAGCGATTGCAGGCGGTGCTCCACCAAGTCGCTCACCACCGCGTCGTTGGCGCGCACCCGCACGCTGCCGGGCATCAGGTGTTCGTCGGCTTGCCACGTCCATTGCGCGGGGCGGTCGGCTTGCAAATCGGGCTGCTGTTTGAGCATGAGCAGGTCTTGCGGGTTGAGCTCCACCACCACGGGCGCATTTCTAGCGGGCTCCAGCGTGTCAATGCAGCGCTGCACCAAGCGGTCAATGGCGTTGCCGCTCAGGCGCAGCTCGCCCAGCACCAGCTCTTCGGCCAGGTGCAAAGCCAAGCGTTTGAGCGGCTCGTGCAGGGTGTCGGGGTTCTGATGCAAGGCGTGCACCTGCAGCACCATCATGTCGATCAGTTGGTGAAGGTGGTCTTGCTGCTGTAAGACTTGCGATTGGGCTTGTTCGGTCGCTTGGGCGTGGGCTTGGGCCTGGCCTTCGGCGCGGCCAATTTTCATGCCCTCGGCAAAGGCGGCGGCGCGCACCAGCTCAAAGGTGTCGTTCGACATGGCTGCGTCGTTGTCGCTGTCGTTGCCGTTGATGTCGCTGTTGTTGCCGCCCAATTCTGGCGCGGGTGACGGTTCGCCGCTGGGCATGGCCGCAGGGGCGCCGGCCCTCGCTGCGCCGCCTGCCGTGCTGGCTGCAAAGGCTTTGGCCGCTTGCTTGACGGCCGCCTGCAAACTGTTGTCGGGCATGGCCTCGATCTTGGCGCTGCGAAAGCCCTGTTCGATGTTGGTCTTGAAGTCCCCCGCCGTGAAACCTTGGGTGGGGCTGCCCAGCCCCAGAAAATCCAGGGGCTTCCAGTCGGTGGTGTTGGCCGCGTGCACGCGTGTGCGCTCTTCAGACAAAATCTTCGCCTCCACCCAAGACCAGATCGCCCGCGTCCGACAGCTTGCGTGCGATGCGCATGATCTGCTTTTGCGCGTCTTCCACATCGGCAATGCGCAGTGGGCCTTTGGCCTCCATGTCGTCACGGAACATGCCGCGCGCGCGCTCTGACATGTTGTCAAAGAACTTGGCCTGCACGGCATCGTTCGCGCCTTTCATGCCCACCATCAGCAAGTCGGGCTCGACGTTGCGCATCAACACCTGAATGCCGCGGTTGTCCACGCTGATCAAGTTCTCAAAGGTGAACATGTTGTCCTGGATTTTCAGCATCAGGTCGGCATCGATCTGCTCGAGCCCCGTCATGATCGAAGACTCCAGCTCGGTCTTGGTGAAGTTCATGATCTTGGCCGCCGCCTTGATGCCGCCAAAGCTCGAAGACTTGGCGCTCGAGTTGTTCGAGAACTGCTTCTTCATGATGGCTTCGAGCTCCTCCATGGCCGAGGGCTGAACCGTCTCCAGACTGGCCACACGTTGGATGATCTCCGG
>JAHECM010000125.1 GCA_024641725.1 Limnohabitans sp.
TCGTTCATGCGCCCGCGCATGTAGGGGTCTAGGCTCAAAAAGTGGTGGCACACCAGCACTTGGCCGTCTTGGAGTTCGGGCAGCGGCAGCTCGACCATTTTGAAGTTGTTGACCGTGGCCTCGCCCTGTGGGCGGTTGTCCAAAACGATGCGGTGGTTGATGGGCATGGGGTCTCTCCAGTTAAAAAAGAATCGCTTGCAGTAACAGCGGTCGGTGACCGCGATGGGTTTGCTCAAGCCACAGGGCCAGTGCCCCGGGCTCAGTCGGTGGACGGGCCTGCCGCATGGCGGCGGGCCACGTATTTGAAAGTGCCCGTTGCCATGGCGCACAACTGGCCATCGGCGTCGTAAATGCGGCCTTCGGTGAAGGCCATCGAGCGCGTGCGGTGCTGCAACTGGCCTTTGCCGACCAGGTGTTGGCCGCTGGGCACTTTGGCTGGCCGCATGAACGTGGTTTTCATCTCGATCGTCACCACACCCATGTCCTGCTCCACGCTGCGCGCTGCGGTGGCCAGCACCACGTCAAGCAAGGTCATGACTGCGCCGCCGTGGGTCACGTCAAAGGAATTGAGGTGTTCGGGCCGGGGTGCAAAGTGCAGCTCCGACTCGCCTCCCTCAAATTTTTCGAGCGTGAAGCCCAAGTGGTCCACAAAGGGAATGGCCACGCCAAAAGACAAACTCATGCTCAGCCACCAATGATGGCGCTGACGCCGCCGTCCACCGCCATCCACTGGCCGGTGATGTGCTTGCCCGCGTCCGATGCATAAAGCAGCGCCAAGCCTTTGAGGTCCTCGTCGTCCCCCAAGCGGCGCAGCGGCGCGCCTTGGGCCAATTTTTCTGAGCCCAGTTTTTCCAGCAGGCCGTAGGTCATCTTGCTGGGGAAAAAGCCCGGACAGATCGCGTTGACCGTGATGCCATGTTCGCCCCACTCGCCCGCCAGCGCGCGGGTGAAGTTGACCACCGCGCCCTTGGACGTGTTGTAGGCGATGGTCTTCATCTCGCTGGGGTTGCCGGCCAAGCCAGCAATCGAGGCCACGTTCAAGATCCGGCCCTTGCCGCGCGGGATCATGCTGAGCTTGGCCACCTCTTGCGACAAGATGAAATAGCCGCGCACGTTCAGGTTCATGACCTTGTCCCAGGCTTCCACCGGGTGCTCTTCGGCGGGGGCGCCCCAAGAGGCACCGGCGTTGTTGACCAAGATGTCGATCTGGCCCATGCGCGCCACGGTTTCAGCGGCCAAGTGGCGGATGTCTTCTTCTTTGCCGCAGTCGGCAGCGATCCATTGGGCCTCAATGCCCGCCGCTTGCAACTCGGCAGCGGCTTGCTCCAGGTCAGCGGCTTTGCGCGAAGACAGCATGATTTTGGCCCCGGCTTCGCCCAAGGCGTGGGCCATTTGCAAACCCAGGCCGCGTGAGCCACCGGTGACGAGGGCCACTTGGCCGGTCAAATCAAAAAGTAGTTGGACGGTGCGTGTCATGTTTGTTTTCCTTTATTTCATCAAATGCTTGGCCAGCGCCATGTAAGCGGGCAGCGAGGTGGGGTCGTTGAAGGGGTTGTTGGGCATGGGAAAGGACGCAAAACGGGCCACGACCATCTCTGCTTTGGGGTCGATGTAAATGGCTTGACCGTGGATGCCCCGGGCGGAATAGGCACCGTGTTCGTTGTTCGACACCCACCACATGTTGCGGTAAGACCAGCCGGGCAGGCTGGGGTAAGCGGCCTGCGGGAAGGCGCTCTTGTCACCCCCTTTGGCAATGTCTTGCACCACTTGGGCGGGAATGATTTGCTGGCCGTTGAAGCGGCCTTGGTTTCGCATCATCTCGCCAAACCGGGCCATGTCGCGCAGGCTGGCGTTCAGTCCGCCCCCGGCAAACTCGGTGCCCAAGCTGTCCACCGCAAAGTAGGCGTCTTGCTCAGCGCCCAGCTTTTGCCAGATGCGCTCGCTCAGGTTTTGGCCCACGCTTTTGCCCGTAACGCGGCTGATGACCCAGCCCAAGACGTCGGTGTTGATGGTTTTGTAGGCAAAGTTGCCGCCATGCTCGCCCAGCTTTTGGACGGTGGGCATGAAGGCATAAAAGTTGTCTGGCCCGTGGTAGCCCGCTGGACGTGGCAGCACGCGCCCAGCAAACATGTGTGTCCAAAACTCGGACTTGGGGTCGCCATAGGCCTCGCTGTATTGAATGCCCGTGCGCATGTCCAACAGATTGCGGATGGTGGCGTCGCCAAAGCCGCTGTCCTTGAGTTCGGGCAGGTATTGCGCAACTTTGGCGTTCTCATCCAACCGGCCCTCGGCCACCAAGATGGCCCCGATCAAGCCAAAGAATGACTTGGTGACCGACATGGACATGTGCTGTTTTTCAGGCTGCAAAGCGCCTGCATAACGCTCGTACACCACTTTCCCTTTGTGCAACACCACCACACCGTCGGTGTAATTGGCATCAAAGGCTTGGGCCCAGGTCATGGGCTCGGTTTTGCCCAAAGGGGTGAAGGTCACGGCGTCCAAGTCGGTGCGCTCGCCGCGCGGCAGGGCGCTGGCGCCCCCTGTGCCTCGGCCCACGTTGGTGGTGGGGGCAAGTTGGCGGTAGTTTGAAAAGCTCCAGCGAAACTGAGGGAACTTGTAAAACGAGCCATCGTGAAACTGCACTGTTTTATTGGGCGGCGGGGGCGAGCCCACCATCCAAGCCAAGGCCACAGGATCGGTTTGTGCCGCCGTGGGCAAAACCGGTGCCGGGTTCTGCGCCAGCACAGACGTGGTGCCCAGCAAGGCCGCCCAAAAAGTGGCGGCTGAGGCCATGGTGCGATTTTTCATCGGTGCAGTCTCCTTGTTGGGGTGTTCAGATGTCCAGGAAGTAATCCATGCAGCGGCGCTCTTTGACCACCGCTTTCATGAAAGGTTTCACGGCCAGATGTTGGGGGTGAACTTGGTAATCCGCTAGCACCTGCGCGTCATCGAGCAACATGTGCAACACCAAGTCGTTGGTGCAGTCCATGCCGGGTGTGGCCGCGGCCACCTCGAAAGAGCGTATTCCAGGCACAAGCTGCGAAAAGGACAACAACCAGTCTTTGGCTTTTTGCACGTTGGTGGCTTTGTCGGCCCCCTCGGCTTGGTCGTGGAATGTCCACATGACAATGTGTCTCAGCATCAAAAAGCCTCCTCAGGCAAATCGGCGCAAGTGGGGTCGCGGGATGCGACCACCTGCAACCAGGCCCCGATCTTAGGCAGTTCGTAGCGGAAAAAATAACGGCATGCGGCGCGGCGCCCTTGGGCGGCGGGTGTGTTGTCTGGGCCCAAGCTGCTGGCCACGTCCAGCCAGATCCAGGCGATGACGGTGTGGCCAAAGGCTTGCAAATAAGGCACCGCGTTGGCCAGGGCTTGCGCCGGCTCGGCGCCTGCCCAGGCTTGCTGGGTGGCTTGCCCCACTTGTTTCAAGGCATCGCGCAAGGCGGCAGCTTCCGGGCCCCAGTCTGTCTGTGCCTTGGCCGCTGTGGCCAGCATGCGCTCGCCCAGCAGTTGCAAGCCCCGGCCGTTTTCCATCAGCACCTTGCGGCCCAAGAGGTCCATGGCCTGGATGCCGTGCGTGCCTTCGTGGATCATGTTCAGTCGGTTGTCGCGCCAGTACTGCTCCACCGGAAAGTCGCGGGTGTAGCCGTAGCCGCCGTGAATCTGGATGGCCAAACTGTTGGCTTCGAGGCACCACTCGCTCGGAAAACTCTTGACGATGGGCGTGAGCACCTCGAGCAAAAGGCGCGCCACATCGGCGTCTTCGGGCGTGCCGGTGTGCTGCTCGTCCACCAGGCGGGCGCTGTACAGGGCCAGCGCGAGTGCGCCTTCTGAATAGGCCTTTTGCGCCAGCAGCATGCGCTTGATGTCCGCGTGCTCGATGATGCGCACCTGCGGCTGGCTGGCGTCTTTGCCCCCTGCCCCGCTGGGTCGGCCTTGGGGGCGATTTTTGGCGTAGTCCAAGCTGGCGTAGTAACCGGCCATGCCCAACATGGTGGCGGCCATGCCCACTCCAATGCGGGCCTCGTTCATCATGTGGAACATGCAGCGCAGGCCTTCGCCGGGCTTGCCGACCAAATAGCCCACGGCACCGGATTCACCGCGCACTGGGTATTTGCCCTCGCCAAAGTTCAGCAGCGTGTTGGTGGTGCCGCGCCAGCCGCATTTGTGGTTGAGCCCGGCCAGCGCCACGTCGTTGCGCTCGCCCGTGAGTTGGCCCTGTGTGTCCACCAGTTTTTTGGGCACGATGAACAGCGAAATGCCTTTGACACCCGGCACCAGTTTGCCCTCGGCGTCCGGAATCTTGGCCAACACCAAGTGGACGATGTTTTCGCTCAGCTCGTGCTCGCCCGAGGAAATCCACATCTTGTTGCCCTTGAGGCGGTAGCGAGCACCCAGCGCGTCGGACTCGAAGCCAGCGCCATCGGGTGTGGCCCGGGTAGTCACATCGCTCAAGCTGGAGCCCGCTTGCGGCTCAGACAAGCACATGGTGCCCGAGAAGCGGCCCGAAAATTCGTTCAGGGCAAACACCTCTTTTTGCAGCGCAGTGCCGTGCACCATGAGCAAATTGGCGTTGCCACTGGTGAGCATGCCCGAGCCAATGCTGACGGAGGCCATGGCAAAAAAGGCGTTGGCCGCAGCCTCCACGGTGTAGGGCAGTTGCATGCCGCCGATGGCGTAGTCTTGCGCGGCGCTGAGCATGCCGGACTCGCCATAGGCCTTGTAAGCGTCGTGTGTGGCCTGCGGCAGGATGACTTTTTCGCCGTCAAAGTGCGGCTCTTGCGTGTCCACCAAACGGTTGAAGGGGGCGTACTTTTCGCGGGCGATGCGCTCGCAGGTGTCCAGCACCGCGTCAAAGGTTTCGCGGCTGTGGTCCGCAAAGCGCTCGCGGCTTTGCAGCGATTCGACCTTCAACCAGTCGTGCAGCAAAAAGTCTAGGGTGGGACGCAGGCTCATGTCAGTTCATCTCTTCCAAATGAAAAAGGGCAAGAAGCATCATGCCTCTTGCCCCTGTTCGGATCAGCCATCCAGGCGACAGCCGATGCCGCTCACGTTCACAGCACTTCGAAGATGCCGCAAGCGCCCATACCGCCGCCAATGCACATGGTCACCGCCACGCGCTTGGCGCCACGGCGCTTGCCCTCAATCAGGGCGTGGCCGGTCAGGCGCTGGCCCGACACTCCGTAGGGGTGGCCCACCGCGATCGCACCGCCATTGACGTTCAGGCGGTCGGCCGGGATGCCCAGCTTGTCGCGGCAGTACAGCACTTGCACGGCAAAGGCTTCGTTGAGTTCCCACAGATCAATGTCATTGACCGTGAGGCCCAGACGCGCCAGCGCTTTGGGCACGGCGTAGACCGGGCCAATGCCCATCTCGTCGGGTTCGCAACCGGCCACGGCAAAGCCGAGGAAACGGCCCAGCGGCTTCATGCCGCGTTGTTCGGCCAGTTTTTCGTCCATCAAGACGCATGCGCCCGCGCCGTCCGAGAACTGGCTGGCGTTGCCTGCGGTGACCAAGCCACCGGGCAGCGCCGAGCGCAGGCCGCTGATGGCGTCCAGCGTGGTGCCTTCGCGAAGACCTTCGTCGCGGCTCACGGTCACTTGCTTGGTGGTCATGCCCATGACTTTGTCGATCACGCCTTGCGTGACGGTGATGGGCGCGATTTCGGCGTCAAACAAACCAGCTGCTGCTGCAGCGCAGGCTTTTTGCTGGCTGGCCGCGCCGTACTCGTCCATGCGCTCACGGGCGATTTTGTAGCGCTTGGCCACTTGCTCGGCGGTCTGCAGCATGTTCCAGTAGATTTCTGGCTTTTGCTTGGCCAGCGCCAAGTCTTGCATCATGTGGGTGTTCATCTCTTGCTGCACGCAAGAGATGCTTTCCACGCCACCAGCCACATAGACCTGGCCTTCGCCCGCGATGATGCGTTGCGCAGCCAAGGCGATGGTTTGCAGGCCCGACGAGCAAAAGCGGTTCACGGTCATGCCCGACACCGAAATCGGCATTCCGGCTTTGAGCGCGATCTGGCGAGCGATGTTGGCACCGGTAGCGCCCTCAGGGCTGGCGCAACCCATGATCACGTCTTCGACTTCGGCGGCGTCGATGCCCGCACGCGCCACGGCGTGTTGCACCGCGTGGCCGCCGAGCGTGGCGCCATGGGTCATGTTGAAAGCGCCCTTCCAGCTCTTGGCCAGAGGGGTGCGGGCGGTAGAAACGATAACGACGTTGGTCATGTTGAAAATCCTTGTGTCTGCGTTATCAGTTGAACGTCTTGCCGTCAGCGACCAAGCGCGCCAGCAGCGGTGCGGGTTGCCAGAAGGCCGCGTCGTCGTGCGGGTTCTTGGCAAAGCGCTTCATGGCTTCGGCCACGTTGAACAGGCCAAGGGTGTCGGCGTACAACATGGGTCCACCGCGCCAGAACGGGAAGCCGTAACCGGTGATGTAGACCATGTCGATGTCGCTGGCTTTGCTGGCAATGCCTTCTTCCAAAATGTGGCAAGCCTCGTTGACCAAAGAGAACACCAGGCGCTGCACGATTTCGTCGTCCGAAATCTTGCGTGGCGTGATGTCTTGGGCCGCGCGGTGTTTTTCAATCATCTCGACCACCACAGGGCTGGGGATCGCGTCGCGCTTGCCCGCTTGGTAGTCGTACCAGCCTGCGCCGGTTTTTTGGCCGTAGCGGCCCATTTCGCAGAGCAAGTCAGCGGTTTTGCTGTACTTCATGCCCGGCTTTTCTTGGTAACGGCGCTTGCGGATGGCCCAGCCAATGTCGTTGCCGGCCAAGTCGCCCATGCGGAAGGGGCCCATGGCAAAGCCAAATTTTTCGACCGCCTTGTCCACTTGCGCGGGGGTGCAGCCTTCTTCGATCAGGAAGCCTGCTTGGCGGCTGTACTGCTCGATCATGCGGTTGCCAATGAAGCCGTCGCACACGCCCGAGACCACGGCGGTTTTCTTGATCTTCTTGCCGATCGCCATCACTGTGGCCAGCACGTCTTTGGCGGTTTTCTCGCCGCGCACGACTTCGAGCAACTTCATCACGTTGGCGGGGCTGAAAAAGTGCATGCCCACCACGTCTTGCGGACGGGCGGTGAAGCTGGCGATCTGGTTCACGTCCAGGGTGGAGGTGTTGGACGCCAAAATCGCGCCGGGCTTCATGACCTTGTCGAGCTGCTTGAAGACGGCTTCTTTGACGCCCATTTCTTCAAACACCGCTTCAATAACCAAGTCGGCCTGGCCAATCTCGTCGTAGCTCAGGGTGGTGGTCAACAGCGCCATGCGCTCGTCGAACTTCTCTTGCTTGAGCTTGCCCTTTTTGACTTGGGCTTCGTAGTTTTTGCGGATGGTGGCCACGCCACGGTCCAGCGCGTCTTGCTTCATCTCCAGCATCTTGACCGGGATGCCCGCGTTCAAGAAGTTCATGGAAATGCCGCCACCCATGGTGCCTGCGCCAATGACGGCCACAGCCTTGATGTCGCGCTTGGGCGTGTCTTCGGGCACGTCGGGGATCTTGCTGGCCGCACGGTCGGCCACAAAAATGTGGCGCAGTGAACGG
>JAHECM010000127.1 GCA_024641725.1 Limnohabitans sp.
GCGCGATCCACTGCTTGACGGTGCTGCATTTGGCGTGAACCGCTTGGACGATGGGCAAAAAGCTCATGTCAAAGCACAGCGCTTGGTCTTCGGCATGGTTGGCGATCCAGGCGACCTGGTCGGGGTGCAAGCGCGGGTTGATGGTGTGCAGCACGCGGCCCGAGCCGCTCACACCAAAGTACAGCTCCAGGTGGCGGTAGCCGTTCCAAGCCAGGGTGGCGATGCGCGCGCCCTGCGCCACGTGCATGCCATCAAGGGCATTGGCCACTTGGCGCGAGCGCTGAGCCACACCAGCCCAAGTGCTGCGGTGGATGTCGCCCTCGACCCGGCGCGAAACGACCTCCACGTCGCCGTGGTGGCGCTCGGCAAAATCGATCATTGAAGAAATCAGCAAAGATTGCTGCTGCATCAGTCCCAACATGGATCAGTCCTTCGGTTCAGTAAGGGGCAAAAACAAACATTGTGCACGGCCGTGCTTTTTTTACACCTCTGAAAAACCCGAAGAACACAAGTCTCCAACCGCCAGGTAACCCGTCAATGCGCAAGCCCTTGGTCGGCAAGACACAATCGGCTCATGATTCCATCTGGTTTTCCACTTGACTGGACCCACCGGCTCTTGCAGCTGGGGCCCGATTTTTATACCCAGCAGCCGCCGCAAGCTGTGGCCGCCCCGGTCTGGGCCGCCCGCAACACCGCCTTGCTGCAGTCCCTGGGCTGGCCGCAAGAGTTGCTGAGCGACAGCCACCTGCCCGCCTGGGCAGGCAACGCCGTGCTGCCCGGCAGCACGCCGCTGGCCACTGTTTACAGCGGCCGCCAGTTTGGCCAATGGGCTGGTCAGTTGGGCGATGGGCGCGCGCTGTGGCTGGGCGAAGCCGAATCAGCCCAAGGACCGCAAGAAATTCAGCTCAAAGGCGCGGGCCGCACGCCGTATTCACGCGGGGGCGATGGCCGCGCTGTGCTGCGCTCGTCGGTGCGGGAGTATTTGTGCAGCGAAGCCATGCACGGCCTGGGCATCCCGACCACCCGGGCTTTGAGCCTGGTGGCCTCGCCCGAGCCGGTGCGCCGCGAAACCACCGAGACCGCCGCCATCGTGGCCCGCGTGGCCCCAAGCTTCTTGCGCTTTGGGCACGTTGAGCACTTCTCCGGGCAAGCCAGCACCGACCGCTTGCGTCAACTGGCCGACCACGCCATCCAACACCACCTGCCCGAATGCCACGACCGCGCCCCAGCCTGGCAGGGCAATGTGTACGCGGCTTTGCTGGACGTGGTGCAAGAGCGCACCGCCCGCTTGCTGGCGCAGTGGCAGGCGGTGGGCTTTTGCCACGGGGTCATGAACACCGACAACATGAGCCTGCTGGGCCTGACCCTCGATTACGGCCCTTTTCAGTTCATGGACGGCTTTGACCCCGGGCACATCTGCAACCACTCTGACCACCAAGGCCGTTACGCGTATGCGCGCCAGCCCAACGTCGCCTACTGGAACCTTTACGCCTTAGGCCAGGCGCTGATGCCGCTCATCGGCGACTCCGAGCTGACAGTGCAAGTGCTCGACGGCTACAAAACCCTGTTCCCTCGCGCCTTGGGCGACGCCATGCGCGCCAAGCTGGGCCTGACGGGGGCGCTGGCACCCGAGTCTGAGCGCGACAAGGACTGGCAATTGGTCGAAGACCTGCTGCAATTGCTGGCCGCAGAGCGGGTGGACTACACCCTGTTTTGGCGTCGGCTGTCGCAAGCGCTGGCCTCGGGTGGGGCCGACCTGGACGCGGTGCAAGACCTCTTCATCGACCGCGCCCGCTGGCAAGCCTGGCTGAAGCGCTATGTGCAGCGCCTGAACCTCTTGCCCGGCACCGACTTGGCACAGGTGGGCCAGTCCATGCTGCGCACCAACCCCAAGTTCGTGCTGCGCAACCACTTGGCCGAAATCGCCATCCGTCAAGCCAAACTAGGCGACTTCAGTGAAATCGCCACCTTGCAAGACTTGTTACATTCCCCCTTTGACGAGCACCCGGGCTTTGAAGCCTATGCCGCACAGCCCCCCGACTGGGCGAGCCAACTGGAAATCAGCTGTTCATCATGAGCCCCATGCCTAAACCCACAGACACATTCCCCGATAAAACGCCAGAGCAGTGGCGCGAACTCCTCGCCCAAAAAGGCGCTGAGCCCGCCGCTTTTGCCGTCACCCGGCAAGCCGCAACCGAGCGGCCCTTCTCAGGCAAGCACGAATCGAACTGGGCCAGCGGCACCTACCGCTGCATCTGCTGCGACGCCGAACTCTTTGAGTCCACCACCAAATTTGACGCCGGTTGCGGCTGGCCGAGCTTTTCTCAAGCGGCCAGCCCCGAGGCGATCGAGGAGCGCGTGGACACCAGCCACGGCATGCGACGCGTTGAGACGGTCTGCGCCCAATGCGGCGCGCACCTGGGCCATGTGTTCGAAGACGGCCCTGCCCCCACGGGCCTGCGCTACTGCATGAATTCCGCTTCGTTAGACTTCGAGCCTCTTTGAACGACCCAGATGCCCGCCCCAGAGGCGGCCAAGCCATGAAATCTTTTCTCGATTTTTTCCCAATTCTGCTGTTTTTTGGCGCTTATAAATTGGGCGACATCTACACCGCCACCGGCGTGCTGATGGCGGCCACCGTGCTGCAAATGCTGGTCATCTACCGCATGGACGGCAAACTGCAAACCATGCACAAAGTCACGCTGGTCTTGGTGCTGGGCTTTGGCGCGCTGACGCTGGGGCTGCACGACGAGCGCTTCATCAAGTGGAAACCCACCGTGCTCTACACCGGCATGGCCGTCGCATTGGCGGTTTCGCAAAAATGGTTCGACAAAAACCCCCTGCACGCTTTGCTGGGCCAGCAGCTGCAACTGCCCTCAGCGGTGTGGGCGCGGCTGAACCAGGTGTGGGTGCTCTACGCGCTCTTCATGGCCAGCATCAATGGTTATGTGGCGGCTTATTTCAGCACCGAGGACTGGGTGAACTTCAAAATTTGGGGTTACGCTTTCCCCATCGTCTTCATCGTCGGGCAAGGCCTGTACGTGGCGCAGCACCTGCCCAAAGAGGATGACAAAGCATGAGCGTCGCCCAGCAAATCTATGCCCGCTTGAGCGAGCGCCTGAACCCCAGCGCCTTGGAGGTATTGGACGAAAGCGCCGCCCACGCGGGCCACTCCGGTGCCAGCGCCTCGGGCGAAGGCAGCCACATGCGGGTGCGCATCGCTTCACCATTTTTTACAGGGATCTCACGCGTCCAGCGCCATCGCCTTGTGTATGATGCGCTGCAAGATTTCATCGACCAAGGGCTGCATGCCCTGGCCATTGAGCTGATCTGAACCGGGCAACCCCGACAAGGCGGTTGCTTTTTTTTGCACCCATTTACTTCCCCCCGATTTGAGGATTGAGACAATGAAAAAGCACATGCTCAGCGCCGCTTTGGTGGCCCTGTTGGCCGCTCCGGCCTTTGCCCAGAACATCGCCGTGGTGAACGGCAAGCCCGTGCCGTCTTCGCGCGCTGCGGCGCTCAAGCAACAAGTGGAAGCCTCGGGCCGCCCCGTGACGCCCGAAGTCATGGAGCAAATCAAGCAAGAGCTGGTTGCCCGTGAAATCTTCATGCAAGAAGCCCGTGCCCGTGGCTTGGACGCCTCTGACGAGTACAAAAACCAGATTGAGCTGGCCCGCCAGACCATTTTGATTCGCCAACTGTTTGCCGATTTCCAGAAAAAGAACCCGGTGACCGATGCCGACGTGGCAGCCGAATACGCCAAGTTCACCGCGGCCAATGGCGGCAAAGAATTCCGTGCCCGCCACATCCTGGTGGAGACCGAAGACCAAGCCAAAGCCCTGATCGCCGACATCAAAAAAGGCGGCAGCTTTGAAGAGCTGGCCAAAAAGCACTCCAAAGACCCAGGCTCCGGCGCCAACGGCGGTGACTTGGACTGGGCCGCCGCAGGCAGCTACGTGCCTGAGTTCTCAGCCGCCATGGCCAAACTGGCCAAAGGCGAAATGACGGACGCCCCCGTCAAGAGCCAATTTGGCTTTCACATCATCCGTGTGGACGACGTGCGCGAAGCCCAACTGCCCAAGATCGATGAAGTCAAACCCCAGATCACCCAGCAACTGCAACAGCAAAAGCTGGCCAAGTACCAAGACGACCTGCGCAGCAAAGCCAAGATCAAGTGATCTGGGGTTTGCGCCTGTGAAAAACGCGACTTCGGTCGCGTTTTTTTATGGTCAGTCAGTGGTCAGAAGGGATGGGTATTGACAGGGGTTCAGAGGCGCTTCGCTTTGCCACATCACCCCTGCCAACACCCATCCCTTCTGATCTGAGCGCACGTGAATATTGGTGAGGGTTTCCGCAGGGCCAGCGCCATTTCCAGCGCTTGGGCTGCGTCTGTTATCCACTGTCCTGAAGCGGTGGGCGCTGGCTGGGGCGTTGTGGCAAAGCGAAGCGCCTCTGAGCCCCGGCCAGCGCCCGCCGCTTCAGGCCCCTCCCAAGTACCAACAGGCAAAGCCATGGCTAAACGGCACAAGCTGGGATAATCCCACCCCATGCAGCCTCACCAACTCGAACTCCTCGCCCCCGCCCGTAATCTGGAGATCGGCATCGAAGCCGTGAACCACGGTGCAGATGCCGTCTACATTGGCGGCCCGTCGTTTGGTGCGCGCTCCACCGCCGACAACAGCCTGCAAGACATTGCCAAGTTGGTGCAGCACGCGCACCGCTTTCACAGCCGCATCTTCGTCACGCTCAACACCATCTTGCGCGACGACGAATTGGAAGGCGCTCGCAAACTGGCCTGGCAGCTGTACGACGCGGGCGTGGACGCGCTGATCGTGCAAGACATGGGTCTGCTGGAGATCGACATGCCACCGATCCAGCTGCACGCCAGCACACAAACCGACATCCGCACCCCCGAAAAAGCCAAGTTCTTGCAAGATGCCGGGCTGAGCCAGATCGTGCTGGCGCGTGAGCTGACGCTGCCGCAGATCGCCGCCATCCGCGACGCGGTTGACACTGAGCGCACGGTGATCGAGTTTTTTGTGCACGGCGCGCTGTGCGTGGCCTACAGCGGCCAGTGCTTCATCAGCCACGCCCACACCGGGCGCAGCGCCAACCGGGGCGACTGCTCACAAGCCTGCCGCCTGCCTTATGAAGTCAAAGACGCCCAAGGCCGCATCGTGGCGCACGACAAACATGTGCTGAGCATGAAAGACAACAACCAAAGCGAGAACCTGCGCGCTTTGGTCGACGCAGGCATCCGCAGCTTCAAGATCGAAGGCCGCTACAAAGACATGGCCTATGTGAAAAACATCACTGCCCACTACCGCAAATTGATCGACGCGGTGCTCGAAGAGCGCCCCGAACTGTGCGCTTCATCGCACGGCAAAACCACCTTCAGCTTCG
The DNA here is from genome assembly GCA_024641725.1 of Limnohabitans sp. Taxonomy (GTDB): domain Bacteria; phylum Pseudomonadota; class Gammaproteobacteria; order Burkholderiales; family Burkholderiaceae_C; genus Limnohabitans_A. The sequence continues at coordinate 5,407 of JAHECM010000127.1, forward strand.
AGCCCGACCCGAACCAGAACTTCAACCGCGAGTTCACCGACTACTTTGTGCAGGGCCGTCAAGAGGACATTGGCGCGTTTGACACCCCCAAAAACCCCGGCCAGCCCATTGCTTGGGTCAGCAAAGTGGCGGCCGACCACCTGGAAATCACCACCGACGACCCCGCCGCCGAGCTGCACAACGGCGACGGCCTGTGTTACTACGACCTGCAAAAAGAGCTGGTGGGCCTGCAGATCAACCGCGCAGAAGCGCAAAAGGCCCCGGGCGTCTGGAAGCTCTGGCCCAAAGACCCGATGGACGGTTTCAAAGACCTGCGCAAAGGCGTGCAGGTCAACCGCAACCGCGACATGAGCTGGGTGCGCACTTTGGACAAAAAGTCCGCCGAACGCAAGATGGGCGTGTGGATGCAGCTCGCAGAAACCTCCAGCGGCCTGCAACTGACCCTGACCGACGAGGCCGGCCACACCGGCACCGCCCAACTGGCCACCAAATGGCAAGCCCCCAAAGACGCGGCCCAAGCCCCGGGCAAACTCCAAAGTGCTTTGGGCAAACTGGGCGACACGCTGTTTGAGCCACTGGACGTGCAGCTCGCCCTGCCCCGCCCTTGGTTTGTGCCGCCCTCGCAAGTCAACGCCCTGCGCCGCGACGCCGTGCAAGCGCTCGAAACCGCCCGCGCCCAAGGGCTGCACCGCCTGCCCCGCGCCCTGCCCGCCGAGCCGCCGGCGCTTTACCCCGAAGACACGCTGACGTATCTGGCCAACGTCTTCAACCAAAAAGCCCGCGAGTTTTACGCCAAGCATGGCGTCAAGGTCATTGCCGCCGCCTACGAAGCGCAAGAAGAGCTGGGCGAAGTCAGCCTGATGATCACCAAGCACTGCGTGCGCTTTTCGCTGAGCCTGTGCCCCAAACAGGCCAAAGGCGTCACGGGCGTGCAAGGCACCGTCAAGGCCGAGCCCATGCAGCTGATCAACGGCAAAGAAAAGCTGACGCTGCGCTTTGACTGCAAACCCTGCGAAATGCATGTGGTCGGCAAGATCAAAAAGTCGGTGCTCAACGCCGTGCCCGAAAGCCCGGTGCAGTTTTACAAGACGCGGCCTGTGGTGGGCATGCACTGAGCCTGGACGCTGCTGTTCTCAGCCGGGTTGCTGGCCTTCAACCGGCAAAAATTGCAAAGGCAAAGCCAATCTCAAAGCCACTGCCACTCGGTCAGGGTGTAGTTGCCGTCGGTCTTGCGCCAAACCCGCACTGTGGCCTGCCGCACAAGTGGGGGGATTGAGTTGCTTTGGACGCCTTGGGCCATGCGTGGGGTCTGGGTATCCCGCGTTTTCTGGACTTGTTGACTTTGTGGCCATTGGCTCACTTGCAGGGTCAGCTGGTAGTTCAGGCCGGCCACCACTTGGCTTTGGGCTTGCAGCACGTCTTGGTAGAGGACGCGTTCGCGTTGGCGCACGGCGTAGGTCTGCACGGCAAAGCGGGCGGCTTCTTGCACGTCGGGGTCTGCGCTGTCCAACGTGACCCAGCCTCCGGGCAAAGGGCTTGGGGCCGATGAAAGATCAGATGCAGGGGCAGATGAAGGATCAGATGCAGCGATCGAGGCCGAAGCGCTGCCCGAGCCTGGCTGACAAGCCAGCAATGCGAGTGACAAGCTCAGCGCCCCGCACACCCTCAGATCGGCGCGGGTTGGGAGGCTGTGGGGTTGTGTCGCGGGCATTTTGAGGTCGGGCGCTCAAGCGTCCAGGGGTTTGAAGAGTTCGTTCAGGTCGGCCTCGCCAAACAGCGGTTCTTTGCGCTGGACGGCCCCGGCGTACACGTCGTTGGCCAGTTGGGCCTTGCGTGTTTGCAGGGCCAGCATGCGCTCTTCGATGGTCCCTTGTGCCACCAGCTTGACGACCCACACACTTTGCTTTTGGCCGATGCGGTGGGCGCGGTCGGTGGCCTGGTTTTCGACCGCCGGGTTCCACCACGGGTCGTAGTGGATCACGGTGTCGGCCTGCGGCAGGTTCAGCCCCACCCCGCCCGCTTTGAGGCTGATGAGGAACAGCGGCACTTGCCCGCTGGTGAACTTGTCGATGATGGCGTCGCGGTTTTTGCTCTGGCCGGTGAGCTTGACCCAGTCGATGCCCAGCTTGGGCAGGG
>JAHECM010000132.1 GCA_024641725.1 Limnohabitans sp.
GGCGCCACTTCGCCGGGCATGACCAGCTCATTGCCGGTCGAAAACAAGGCCACGCGGGGTCGTGCAGCCACCCGCACATGGGCCAAGCCCAAACTGGCCGCCAGTCCCAAATCAGCGGGCCCCAAGCGTTTGCCAGCAGGCAACACCGAGTCCCCTCGGGCCACGTCCTCGCCGCTGCGGCGGATCGACTGACCTGATGGGGCCGGTTGACGCAATTGGACCTGCGCAACCCCGTCCACCTCGGCCAAGGCTTGGGTGTCTTCTTGCATGACCACAGCGTCTGCGCCCGGGGGCACGGGTGCCCCCGTGAAAATGCGTGCCGCCTCGCCCGGCAAAACCGGCTGGCCCATGTGCCCTGCTGGGATGCGCTGGGTCACCCGCAGCACGGCCCCGGCTTGCGTGGCGTCTTGGCTGCGCAGGGCGTAGCCGTCCATGGCCGAGTTGTCGAAAGCGGGGACCTGCAGCTGCGAAACCACGTCCTCGGCCAGCACGCGGCCATCGGCCTCCAACAGGGCCACAGACTCGCTGGCCAACAAGGGGGCGACCTGCGCCAGCAAAGCCGCCAGCGCCTGGTCCAATGGCATCAGGGGCGAGCGAGGAGCTTGGGGCGCGGTCATTGGCGTTCTTTCTCAGCGGCAGTGCTGGGTGATGTAGTCCTTGACGCGCTGCGCATCGGCGGGCAAGGTCAGAACACGCTTGGGCAATTGCTCGATCCCCTCAAACTGAGGCGGGCGGCTGGGCTCGCGGCCCAAGGCCTCCACGATCGTGGCGGCAAATTTGATGGGCAAGGCGGTTTCAAGCACCAACATGGGCACGCCCGGTTGCAGGTGCTCACGGGCCACTTTGACGCCGTCGGCAGTGTGGGTGTCGATCATCACGCCGTACTGCTCAAACACCTGACGGATGGTGGCCAAGCGGTCGGCATGTGTGCTCTTGCCACTGTCAAAGCCAAAACGGGTGGCCGCCTGCGCAAACAAGGGGTCTTGGCGCAGGTCAAACTGGCCAGTGCGGCTCAGGCCGGGGCCAAACAGCTCGCGGGTGCGCTCGCCGTCGCGACCCAACAGGTCGAACACAAAACGCTCGAAGTTGCTGGCTTTGGAGATGTCCATCGAGGGGCTCGATGTTTCGTGCGTGTCGGAGGTGCCGCGAACGCGGTAGAGCCCGGTGCGAAAGAACTCGTCGAGCACGTCGTTTTCGTTGGTGGCGACCACCAAACGCGCAATCGGCAATCCCATGGAGCGGGCCACATGGCCAGCGCAGACGTTGCCAAAGTTGCCGCTGGGCACCGAGAAGCTGACGCACTGCTCGTTGCTGGTCGTGGCCTGAAAATAGCCCGCAAAGTAATACACCGCTTGGGCCAGCAAGCGGGCCCAATTGATCGAGTTGACGGTGCCGATCTTGTATTGCTTTTTGAACGCCAAGTCGTTGGAGACGGCTTTGACGATGTCTTGACAGTCATCGAACACGCCTTCGATGGCGATGTTGTGAATGTTCTCGTCCAAGAGGCTGAACATTTGCGCCTGCTGGAATGGGCTCATGCGGCCATGCGGGCTGGTCATGAAAACCCGCACACCTTTTTTGCCGCGCATGGCGTATTCGGCCGCGCTGCCGGTGTCACCCGAGGTGGCCCCAAAGATGTTCAAGGCTTCACCACGGCGCGCCAACTCGTATTCGAACAAATTGCCCAGCAACTGCATGGCCATGTCTTTGAAGGCCAAAGTGGGCCCGTTGGACAAGGCTTCGAGGTACAGCTCGGGGGCGTCACTTCCCGCCACTTGCAGGGGCTTGAGGGGCACGATTTCAGGGGTACCAAACACGGCGGCGGTGTAGGTTTTTTCGCACAGCGCCTTCAGGTCAGCCGCCGGGATGTCGTCGATGTAGAACGACAAAATCTCAAACGCCAAAGCCGCGTAACCTTGGCCAGACCAGACCTCGCGTAGGCGCTGCAAAGCGGCCGCGTCCACTTGGGGGTATTGCTCGGGCAGGTACAGGCCGCCATCGGGCGCCAAGCCTTCGAGCAGGATTTCACAAAAACGCTTGCGGTCGGCATGACCGCGGGTGGACAGGTAACGCATCAGGCCAGCTCTTCTTTGCGGATACGGACAATCGGGGCCAACACGGTGGGCAAGGCTTGCATTTGGGCCAGCACCTCGTTCATGGCACCTTCGCGGGTGTCGTGGGTCAGGATGATCACATCCGTCTGGTTCTCGCCCGCTTGGCTGACTTGGTCCGCCTCGCGTTGCAAGATGGCGTCGATGCTGATGCCCGAGACGGCCAACAAACCGGTCAACTTGGCCAGCACGCCCGCTTGGTCCGCCACGCGCAAACGCAAGTAGTAGCTGGTCACGACCTCGCTCATGGGCAAGACCGCCAAGTTGCTCATGGCATCGGGCTGGAAAGCCAGGTGCGGCACACGGTTAAGCGGGTCGGCGGTGTGCAGGCGGGTGATGTCCACCAGGTCGGCAATGACCGCGCTGGCGGTGGGCTCGGAGCCTGCGCCCTTGCCGTAATACAAGGTTGTGCCCACGGCATCGCCTTGCACCATCACGGCGTTCATCGCGCCTTCGACATTGGCGATCAGGCGCTGTGTGGGCACCAAGCTGGGGTGCACGCGCAGCTCCACGCCTTGCGCGGTGCGCTTGGTGATGCCCAGCAACTTGATGCGGTAACCCAGTTGCTCGGCGTATTTGATGTCAGCGGCCCCCAGTTGGGTGATGCCCTCCACATGGGCTTTGTCAAACTGCACCGGAATACCGAACGCGATGGCGCTCATGAGCGTGACTTTGTGCGCTGCATCCACGCCTTCGATGTCAAAAGTCGGGTCGGCTTCGGCGTAACCCAGGCGCTGGGCTTCTTGGAGCACGACGCCAAAGTCCAAGCCCTTGTCGCGCATTTCTGACAAGATGAAGTTGGTGGTGCCATTGATGATGCCCGCCACCCATTGGATGCTGTTGGCGGTCAGGCCTTCGCGCAGGGCCTTGATGATCGGGATGCCCCCGGCCACTGCGGCTTCAAAAGCCACCATCACGCCCTTGGCGTGCGCTGCGGCAAAAATTTCGGTGCCGTGCACGGCCAGCAGCGCCTTGTTGGCGGTGACCACATGCTTGCCAGCGGCAATGGCTTCAAGCACCAATGCCTTGGCAATGCCGTAGCCGCCAATCAATTCGATCACGATGTCGATGTCCGGGTTGGCGATCACGGCGCGCGCGTCGTTGACGACCTGCACGCCCTCGCCGACCACGGCTTGCGCACGGGCCACATCGAGGTCGGCCACCATGGTGATTTCAATGCCCCGGCCTGCGCGGCGCTGGATTTCTTCTTGGTTGCGCTTGAGCACATTGAAAGTGCCGCTGCCGACGGTGCCGATGCCCAACAGGCCAACTTGGATAGGTTTCATGGTTTTCATTCTTTGCAAGGGGTCAGGCTCGGACACCCAAGCCTGGATGGGGAAATATCAGGGGACCAAGTGAGAGGTGCCAAAACGCTTGCGCGCACCTTCAAGAAAACGGGCCATGCGGCCAATCGCCTCTCGCAGGTCGTCCAGGTGGGGCAAGAACACAATGCGGAAGTGATCTGGTGCAGGCCAGTTGAAGCCCGAGCCCTGCACCAACATGACCTTGGTCTCTTCCAGCATTTCGAGAAAGAACTGCTGGTCGTTATGGATCGGGTAAATCTGCGGGTCCAGTCGCGGGAACATGTACAGCGCCGCTTGGGGCTTGACGCAACTGACCCCCGGAATCTGCGTGATCAGCTCGTACGCCAGATCGCGCTGCTTGCGCAGCCGACCGCCCTCGCCCACCAGCTCGTTGATGCTTTGATGACCGCCCAAGGCGGTTTGAATCGCCCATTGGCCCGGCACATTGGCACACAGGCGCATGTTGGACAACATGTTCAAGCCTTCGATGTAGTCCTTGGCGGGTTTTTTGTCGCCCGAAACCACCAACCAGCCTGCGCGGTATCCGCAAGAGCGGTAGCTCTTGGACAGAGAATTGAACGTCAATGTCAGCACGTCCTCGGACAGGCTGGCGATGGGCGTGTGCTGCACGTCCTCGTAGAGCACTTTGTCGTAAACCTCATCGGCAAAAATCACCAAGCCGTGTTCTCTGGCCAAGTTGACGATGCCTTGCAGCAACTCGGTCGCATAGAGCGCCCCGGTCGGGTTGTTGGGGTTGATGACAACGATGCCTTTGGTGTTGGGCGTGATGCGGGCCCGAATGTCTTCGAGATTTGGCATCCAACCGTTCGATTCCTCGCACATGTAATGCACTGGGGTGCCGCCAGACAAACTGGCTGCCGCCGTCCACAGTGGGTAGTCGGGGGCGGGCAAGAGCAATTCATCGCCGTTGTCCAGTAAGGCGTTGGTGGCCATGACGATCAGTTCACTGGCGCCATTGCCCAGGTAAATGTCGTCCAGCGTGACGCCCTTGATACCTTGTTTTTGGGTCTCGTGCATCACCGCTTTGCGTGCGGCAAAAATGCCTTTGCTGTCCGAATAACCGGCCGAATTGGGCAGATTTCGGATCATGTCCTGCTGGATTTCCTCAGGCGCATCGAAACCGAAAACCGCCAAATTGCCGATGTTCAGTTTGATGATTTTTTGTCCGTCTTCTTCCATCTGGCGCGCTCGGTCCATGATGGGGCCCCGGATGTCGTAACAAACGTTGGCGAGCTTGGCAGATTTCTGAATGGGTTTCAAAGTCCCTCCGGACACAGGTTAGGTCAGCGAAAACCTATAATTTGACCACAGATCAAGCTGTTTTCAGGCGCAATACGCCGCCAAAAACACAAAAGTCCCCCTCCGATCTGAACCAGCCCCCTCTGACCTTGCCCCATGAAACTGCAACCCGAAAAATCCAATGCCCCCATGGTGCGCGCCTATGGCCTCGATTGGATCGAGATTGACCACGAAAAATACACCCAGTCTGTGCTCGTCAGCAGCCTGCCCGACAGGCCCACAAGGGCCTGGGAACCCCAGCGGTTCGCGCAACTGCAAGCCGAGCATCTTGCCCCTTTGGCCTTGTGCGGTGCAGAGCTGGTGATTTTGGGCACTGGCCAGCGTCTGCGCTTTCCGCCTCCGGCCTGGTTGGCCCCTTTTGCGGTGCAACGCGTGGGCTTGGAAACCATGGACACGGCTGCCGCCTGCCGCACTTACAACATCCTGGCCAGCGAAGGCCGCAAAGTCATCGCGGCGCTTTTGTTTGATATCGATAGTACAAACAGCGCTGACTGAAGGCTGCAATTCCAGCCGAAGCAAATCCAGCCCAAGCGATGGGGCCGCTGTTTCACGTTAAAATACGGTTCTTTTCCAGTGCGTCACCCCAAAAACGGCCATGTTGCCGTTTTTATTTTTAAGCGTGCTTAACCTGTCAAGCGAGATCTAGTTTTCATGGCGATCGTTCTCAACAAACCCCTCCCCGAATTTGAATCGAACGCGACAGGCGGTCTGAAAGTTTCCAACGTCTCGCACCTTGGTCAAACTGTCATTCTGTATTTCTACCCCAAGGACAATACGCCCGGCTGCACCACCGAAGCCATGCAGTTCCGCGACAAGTACAAAGATTTTGTCAAAGCCGGTGCCGCCGTCTTTGGCGTGTCGCGCGACAACATGAAGTCGCACGATGATTTCAAGGCCAAACTTGAATTGCCTTTCGAGTTGGTGGCGGACACCGAAGAGAAAATGTGCCACATGTTTGGCGTGGTCAAAAACAAAATCATGTATGGCAAAAAGGTCAAGGGCATCGAGCGCAGCACCTTTTTGATCGGTGCTGACGGCACCCTCAAGGCCGAATGGCGTGGGCTCAAGGTTCCAGGCCACGTCGAAGAAGTGCTCAAAGCCGTCAAAGACCTGAAGAAAGCCTCCTGAACCGGGCTTTAATGACAAGATGTTGTCACAGGGGTCGTGCATAATGATTTCATGCAGTTGACCTTCTGCCCGCCAGAATCCACCAAAGCCGCCTTGGCCTCCAGGCGGCTTTTTCTTTTTCAGCGCTCGTTCAACCTTACTTGAGAGGCCCTCCGATGCCATTGCCACCCGCCCCCACCCAACGTGCCAGCCGACTGAGCGCCCAAGCTTTTGAGCACGCTGCTCTAACAGACGATGAAGCACCCGAAGCCAGGCCCTTGCCCTTGGAACAGACGCCGCCGGCCAAAAGCACCAGCAAGGCCAAGGCGCGCAAAGCGGATGCGATCACGGCAACCCCAGCCCCCAAGTTGCCCACCGTGCGAACCCCCTCAGCCAAGCCCAGCAGGCCACCCAAATCAAGCGGCAAAAAACGGCTCAGCGGTCCTCGCAAACTGTTTGTGCTGGACACCAACGTTTTGATGCACGACCCGATGAGCTTGTTCCGTTTTGAGGAACACGATGTTTTCTTGCCCATGATCGTCCTCGAAGAATTGGACGGACACAAAAAAGGCATGACCGAAGTCGCCCGCAATGCGCGCCAAACCAGCCGCTCGCTGGACGCGTTGGCCGCGGCGCAGGGCTTTGACATGGCTCAGGGCCTGCCGCTGAACACGACCGGCTACAGCGATGCGCTGGGCCAGCTGTTTTTCCAAACCGAAGCTTTGGACTTGAGCCTGCCCCTGGCCCTGCCCCCTGGCAAGGCCGACAACCAAATTTTGGGTGTGGTGCGCGCCTTGGAACAAGCACACAAGCCGCGCGAAGTGGTGCTGGTGTCCAAGGACATCAACATGCGCGTCAAGGCCCGCGCACTGGGCTTGCAGGCCGAGGATTACCAAAACGACAAAACACTGGAGGACGGTGATCTGCTGTTTTCTGGTGCCTTGGCCCTGCCTGCTGACTTCTGGATTAAAAACGGCAAGACCGTGGAGAGTTGGCAGCAAGGCGCCCACACTTTCTACCGAATCAACGGGCCGATTGTGCCCACGCTGCTCATCAACCAGTTCGTTTATTTCGAGTCCCCCGGCGAGCCCAGCCTGTACGCTCGCGTGACTGAGATTCGCGACAAAACGGCGGTGCTGCGCACACTCAAGGACTTCAACCACCAAAAAAATGCCGTCTGGGGCGTACTGACCCGCAACCGAGAACAGAATTTCGCCATGAATCTGTTGACCGATCCAGACATCGATTTCGTCACCCTGGCCGGTACGGCAGGCACAGGCAAAACGCTGATGGCGCTGGCTGCCGGTTTGACTCAGGTGCTCGATGACCGCCGCTACACCGAAATCATCATGACCCGCGCCACTGTGAGCGTGGGCGAGGACATTGGCTTCTTGCCCGGCACCGAAGAAGAAAAAATGGGCCCTTGGATGGGGGCACTGGACGACAACTTGGAATTTTTGGCCAAGGGCGACGGCGGCAACGCTGGCGAATGGGGGCGCGCCGCGACCAATGAGCTCATCAAGAGCCGCATCAAGATCAAGAGCATGAATTTCATGCGCGGGCGCACCTTCATGAACAAATACGTGATCATTGATGAAGCGCAAAACCTGACGCCCAAGCAAATGAAGACACTGATCACCCGCGCCGGGCCGGGCACCAAAATCATTTGCA
>JAHECM010000139.1 GCA_024641725.1 Limnohabitans sp.
TATTGGATAAAAAATCACCGACGCGCTGAGCGGGCGCTTCGTAGTTGCTGCCGCCGACTTCAAATGCCAGGCTTTCCAATTGCCGCTGCATCACAATGCCGGCCAGTGGGTGCACCTTGTTCACTTGGGACATTTGGGCTGCTTCCTGCGCCAGTGCCTGTCCAAGTGCTTGGCCAAATGTGGCTTGCCAAGAGCCGCTCTCCAAAGGAAAGTCCACGGGGTCAATGCCGACCACCATGCCCGCGTTGGCGTTGCGTTCGTTGCGCGAGTATTGGCTCATGCCGTTCGTGACCACGCGACCAGGCTCGCTGGTGGCGGCCACCACTGTGCCGCCCGGGCACATGCAAAAGCTGTACACCGTCCGCCCATTTTTGGCGTGGTGCACCAACTTGTAATCGGCAGCCCCGAGCAGCGGGTGCCCTGCATGGCGGCCCCATCGGGCTTGATCGATCACGCTTTGCGGGTGCTCGATGCGCACGCCGATCGAGAACGATTTGGCCTGCATGGCCACGCCGCGCTGGTGCAGCATCACAAAAGTGTCGCGGGCACTGTGCCCCAAGGCCAGCACAGCATGTCGGGTGCGCAGTGTTTGGGTTTGGCCCGTTTTCAAATCTTGCACTTGCAGTCCGGTCAATTGTTGGCCGTCGTCTGAGGGGGACAGCAGCACATCGCTCACGCGCTGCTCAAATCGAACTTCGCCACCCAGCGCAATGATTTGCGCGCGGATGTTCTCGACCACTTTGACCAGCTTGAACGTGCCGATGTGGGGGTGCGCCGCATAAAGGATGTCGCTGGGCGCACCTGCCTTGACGAATTCTTCCATCACCTTGCGGCCCAGATGGTGTGGGTCCTTGATTTGGCTGTAGAGCTTGCCATCGCTGAAAGTGCCAGCGCCGCCCTCGCCAAACTGCACATTGCTTTCCGGGTTCAGCACTTTTTTGCGCCACAGGCCCCAGGTGTCTTTGGTGCGTTCGCGCACGGGCTTGCCACGCTCCAGCACGATGGGCTTGAACCCCATTTGCGCCAGACTCAAGGCCGCAAACATGCCGCACGGCCCAAAACCCACCACCACAGGGCGCTCGCCCTCTCGCGCGCCAAAGCCATCGGGTGCATGGCACGGCGGGTGCCATTGCATGTCTGGCGTGGTCTGAATGTGGGGGTTTTGCGCAAACTGCAGCAGCAATGCCGCTTGTCGGGCGGGGTCACTCAGCGAGATGTCCACGATGAACACCGCCAGCAACTCGGCTTTACGCGCGTCAAAGCTGCGCTTGAACACCTGTAACGTGGCGATGTCTTGTGCGTTGATGCCCAACGCTTTTGCAGCCAGTTGGCGCAATGCGGCCTCGGGGTGTGGCGGCGGCGTGCGGTCTTCGTCGGTTTCGGAAGGCGCATCGGCAGCGCGGCGGACCTCGATCGGCAATGCGGACAGGGGGAGTTTGAGTTCGGAAATTCGGATCATGTCAGCCTCTGTGGCTTGTATTTATCAAGCAAGAAGCACGGATTATCTCAGGCAGGCAAGAAGCCTTCGATCGACAGGTAGCGCTCGCCGGTGTCGTAGTTGAAGCCCAGCACGGTGGCCCCCGGGGGCAGTTCGGGTAATTTTTGAGCGATGGCAGCCAGTGTGGCGCCCGACGAGATGCCCACCAGCAGGCCCTCTTCTCGCGCTGAGCGGCGGGCGTATTCGCGGGCGGCTTCGGCTTCGACTTGGATCACACCATCGAGCACGGAGGTGTCCAGGTTTTGGGGGATGAAGCCCGCGCCAATGCCCTGAATCGGGTGGGGCGCTGGCGCACCGCCCGAAATCACTGGCGAAGCAGCAGGCTCCACCGCGAACACCTTGAGGTTCGGAAATTTGGCCTTGAGCACACGTGCGGTGCCCGTCAGGTGGCCACCGGTGCCCACGCCAGTGATGAGTGCATCGATGCCCTCGGGGAAGTCAGCAAGGATCTCTTGCGCGGTGGTGCGCACATGCACGTCGATGTTGACCGGGTTTTCAAACTGTTGGGGCATCCACGCGCCAGGGGTGCTGGCCACCAGCGCCTGGGCACGGGCAATCGCACCTTTCATGCCTTGTTCGCGGGGCGTCAGGTCAAAACTGGCACCGTAGGCCAGCATCAGACGGCGGCGCTCGATGCTCATGCTGTCGGGCATGACCAGCACCAGCTTGTAGCCTTTGACCGCAGCCACCATGGCCAAGCCAATGCCCGTGTTGCCTGAAGTCGGCTCAATGATGGTGCCCCCAGGCTGCAAGGCGCCGGACTTTTCGGCGTCTTCGACCATGGCCAGCGCAATGCGGTCCTTGACCGAGCCGCCCGGGTTGCTGCGCTCGGACTTGATCCACACCTGTGCACCTGTACCAAACAGGCGGTTAATGCGTACATGGGGCGTGTTGCCGATGGTGGCGAGGATGTTGTGGGCTTTCATGGGCGTGTGTCCAGTCAAAAAAAGGAAGAATATGCGTTCATTGTGCGTGAAACTTCAGACCTTGATGGGCATGAGCTTATGCCCGCAGGCGATAATCAAAGGGTGAAGCTCGCCAGACCGCCGCTGGTGCAATCTGGGAAACCAGGCACTGGAGGAACGTCCGGACTGCACAGGACAGCGCAGGAGGTAACTCCTCTCCACCGTGAGGTGAGGATCAGAGCAACAGAGACGAGCCGATTGAGTTCGGGTGAAACGGGCAATCTCTGCGCGCAGCAATACCAAGTAGGCCAACGTTGATGTGGTTCCGCAGAGTTGGCGGGTAGGTAGCATCGAGCCGGGTGGGCGACCCCCGGCCCAGAGTAATGGCGGTCACGCAGCGGGTAACCGCTGTGCACAGAATCCGGCTTATCGGCGAGCTTCACACTTTTTTCAAATACCCCAGACAACAAAAAACCCGCCGGAGCGGGTTTTTTGTTGGGCCAGAGACGAGCGCAGCGCAAGTTCAGCCGCGGGAGGGCATCAAGCTGCCCGCCAAGGCGAACACCGAATTGGGGGCGGTGATCTTCAAGGCGCTTTTGGGCTTGGCAAACACGCCGCGTTTGATGGACGGCTGCGGTGCCGGCTCCAGGGGCACGCCTTTGGCGCGCTGTTCGGACACCAGTTGGCGCAAACTGATCGACTGCAGGTGGGCCAGCATTTGGTCGTTCAGCCCCGACCACAAGGCGCTGTTCATCCAGCTGCTGTCGCCATTACCCGCTTCTGGTGTGGGGGCGTCCACGGCGGCCACGATGTCGGCCATGGTGATGTTGTCCGCCTGGCGGGCCAAAGCGTAACCGCCGCCTGGGCCTCGGGTGCTCTCCACCAAGCCTTGCTGACGCAGCTTGCTGAACAGCTGCTCCAAGTAGGAAAGTGAAATTTGGTGCCGCTCGCTGATGGCGGCCAGCGACACGGGGCCCCGCGTCTCGCGCAGTGCCACATCGATCAAGGCCGTGACGGCAAATCGGCTTTTGGTGCTCAAACGCATGGTGGTCTCCTTTGATCGGTTCGGCCCCGTTTGATGGGGCCAGTTGTCCTGCTTTGGGGGCAGGTTAGAAGTATTTTGTCAGAGTGCAAGGGACATGGCGGCGAACAGGTGCAATTCAAGGGCCGCTGCGCGGCATTATTTGTTGCCAAATGCAACGGAAATCGGACCCGCGATGGGCTGGTTCAAAGTGATCTCAAAAGCGCTCTTCGGCCTCCAGCACACGCCAAGCGCCCGGCACCAGCGGGGCCACGCCCACGCGGCCAATGCGTTGCAAATGCAGGGCCTGCATCGGCAGTTGTTCGGACAGCCACTGGGCAAAGCCCGGCCCTTGGGCCGCTTTGCCCGCCACACGCAACACCGACTGGCTGTCTGTGTTGCGGTTCAGGCTGGCGCGCAATCCGGGGTGTTGCAAGCTGCGGAGTTTTTCAGGCGACACGTCGCCATCCACCGTGACCAGCCACTCGTGCTCCATGGGCGAGCGTGTGTCTTGCAGGTGCCGGATGATGCCGGGGTCGTCAGAGAACACGCACAAGCCGCTGGCAGCGGGGTGCAATGCCAGCACTTTTTGCAAACGGGCCAGACGCTCGGGCCGCCAGGGTGCTTGCGCGTCTTGGCGAACCAAGGACTGCAGCATGGCCACACTGACCGGGTGGTCGCTTTCTTGGTGAACCAACACCGTCAAGCCTTGCAAAGCGGTGCGCAGTCCGAGGCGATGCACGCTCAGGGTTTCTTGGCTGACGCGGCGTGCCGGATCGGTGACGACTTGGCCGTCGACCTGAACAGCGCCCGCAAAAATCATGGCTTCCGCTTCGCTGCGCGAGCAGGCTTGTTCGGCGGCCACGCGTTTGGCCAGGCGGATGCCTTCGGTGCGTTCGTTCATACAGGGTTGCTCTCGCGGAGGTGGTTCACATGCGCTTGCAAGGAGCGTGCAGCCACTGGCCACAGGCGCGAAGGCACGTCGTCATAAGCTTTTTCAACCCAGTCTTGCAGCGTGCCGTGGGGCAAGGCTTGCATGGCGGCAGCGATTTTGGCCTCGCGCTTGAGGCGGTGGGTTTTGAGCTGTGCGATGGCTTGGGGGGCAAAGCCCAGCACGTGACCGTGCGCGGGCAAGATGAATTCAATGCCCTCGGCGCTGCAGGCAGCGGCCAACTTGTCGAGTGACGCCAGGTAGTCGCCCATGTGCCCGTCCGGCGGGTCGATCACCGTGGTGCTGCCGTTGAGCACATGGTCGCCTGAAAACAGCAGCCCGTCTTCTTCGAGCACCAAACACAGGTGGTTTGCCGCGTGGCCGGGGGTGTGCACAACCCGCAAGGTGTGGCGCATGCCCGCGCCTTCGAGCACCAGCCGTTCGCCATCGGCCAGCTCGCGGTTGGGCGTGAACTGGCTGTTGGTGCGGGCGGTCGGGCGCGAGGCCAGACCCAAAACAGGGGGCTTGGCGTCGCACAGGGCCTGCAAAGGGGCCGCGCCCGGAGAGTGGTCCGGGTGCGAGTGGGTGCACACAATGGCGCGGATTTGCCCACCCGCAGCACGCCACAGGCGCTCCAGATGGTCCGGGTCGGCCGGACCGGGGTCGATGGCGATGTAGCCCGTGTGCGGGTCGCCCACCAAATAGCTGTTGGTGCCCGGGCCGGTCATCACGCCGGGGTTGGGCGCGGTCAGGCGCTGCACGTTTTTGAGCAAGGTGACCGGCTGCTCGCATTGCCAATCCAGGTGGTGGTGTATCTGACCGTCTGGGCTCACCAACGCCAGCTCGCCAAAGGCGTTTTCGTGCTCCATGTAGCGCACTTCGCGGCCAGCCAGCCAGCCACCGCGCGGGCAGCTGGTCCACAGGGGCTCTTCGGTGGCGGCGCAGGCGGCCAACGCATCGCCCACCCTGGCGAATGCTTTGAGCCGCTCCAGAGTGCGGATGGTCGGGAAGATGATGAAGAACTGCCCAGCCTCGTGGCGGTCCAGCGCGTCCTGCGGGCGCACCCAAACCGGTTCGAACTGCTCGGCTTCGTCGGCCACGGGCGTTTGGTCCTCGGGCATGCGGGCCACCAGAAACGGCACATCAAAGCGGCGAGGCAAGTCGCGGTCGGTGATCCAGTGCGCCAAGATGAATACCTGGTCGGCCGCCAAATGCAGTCCACGTGCGGCGCATTGCGCAGCAAAGGGGGCTTGGCGGTCGAGCGCCGCGATGTCGGATTCATCGGCCCAGCGGCCGTCGGGGTGCCGCGCCAACAGCACGCCCAGTTCTTCGAAGCTTTCGCGGATGGCGGCGATGGCCTGCGTCAGGTGCAAGTCGTTTTGCCCGGTGCGGCGCTTGGCGTGGGCATGCGCTGCGGCATCGGCGGCGTCCACGCCACCGCCCGGAAAGACATAAGCGCCGGGCGCAAAGCTGGCGGTCATCGAGCGGCGCGTCATCAACACTTCGAGCCCGTTGGGCCCATCGCGCAACAGCAAGATGGTGGCGGCCGGGCGCAAGGGGGCCGGTTCGCGTTGGGGATGCAGGAGTTGGGTAGGTCTGACCATGCGCCATTATGAGTGGCCTTCGCGTGGATAATCCCACGCATGCGAATCCGCTTCACCAAAATGCAAGGCGCTGGCAATGACTTTGTCGTGCTGGACGAAACCCGAGGCTTGCTGGGCCTGTCCCCGGGGCAGTACCGTTTTCTGGCCGACCGCCATTTTGGGGTGGGTGCCGACCAGATCCTGAGTGTGCGCCCTACGCCCCGAGCCGGGTTGGACTTTGAGTATGTGATCCACAACGCCGACGGCGGCGAGGTCGAGCACTGCGGCAACGGTGCACGCTGCTTTGTGCGCTACGTGCGCGACAAAGGGCTGACCGACAAAACCGCAGTGCGCGTCAAGGTGCAGCAAGGCGAGATCGAGCTGCGCATGAACCCCGATGGGCGCGTCACCGTCAACATGGGGCCCCCGGTGTTTGACTGGGAACGCGTGCCCTTTAACCCCATTGGCCTGATCTGCGACCAGGTCAACGGTTGGCCGGTTTTCGACCTGGACCTGGGCTTGCAAGGCTTGGTCCGCGTGGGTGTGGTCTCCATGGGCAACCCCCACGCCGTGCAGCGGGTGGACGACGTGGACACCGCGCCGGTGCTGGTCCAAGGGCCGCTGATCGAGCACCACCCGGCTTTCCCTAAGCGGGTCAACGCGGGCTTCATGCAGATCGTCTCGCGCAGCCAGATCCGCTTGCGGGTGTTCGAGCGTGGCTCGGGCGAAACCCTGGCCTGCGGCACCGGCGCGTGCGCGGCCGTGGTGGCCGGCATTCGCCAAGGCTGGCTGGACAGCCGGGTGGATGTGCACACCCACGGCGGCGTCCTGACCATCGAATGGGCTGGCCAGCCCGACAGCCCGGTGCTGATGACGGGCCCGGCCACGCCGGTGTTCGACGGCGAAATCGACATTCCCACTCTTTGACCCTTGGTACAGGACCCGAACCCATGACGCAAGAACAACCCACCATGGCCCCGATCACCGAGGACGACATCGCCGATTACCTGGTGAACACGCCGGATTTTTTTGAGCGGCACGCCTCCTTGTTGGCCAGCGTGCAGTTAAGCCATCCGCAAAACCACCGGTCGGTGAGCCTGCAAGAACGCCAGGCACAAATGCTGCGCGACAAAATCAAGTCGCTGGAGCACCGCATCATGGACATGATCCGGCACGGCAACGAGAACATGATCCTCTCGGACAAACTGCACCGCTGGGCCTGTGACTTGTTGGCGGCGCGCGCCGACGAGATGGCGGCTTTTGCGGTGGACAACATCCGCGAACTTTTCCAGGTCCCTCAGGTGGCGCTGCGCCTGTGGGGGGTGAACCCGGCCCACGCCGACGCGGCCTACGCTCAAGGCGTGACCGACGCCGTGCGCGAACAAGCCGCCGCAATGGTCACGCCCTACGTCGGGGCCAACACCGGTTTTGAGGCTGTGCAGTGGCTGGAGCAGCCCGCACAAGCCGCCTCGCTGGCGCTGATGGCCTTGCGCCCAGCCCCTGGGCAGGCGGCCTTTGGCCTG
>JAHECM010000149.1 GCA_024641725.1 Limnohabitans sp.
AGCAAGCCCTGGCCGTGTCCACACACAGGCTGGCCGCACGCGCCCTCAAGGGCCAACTCGAGCAACGCTTGGACGAACTGACCGAGCGCGAGCGCGACGTGATGCGCTTGGTGGTGGAAGGTTTGCCGAACAAACTGATCGCCGACCAACTCGACATTTCGGTGCGCACGGTCGAAGTCCACCGCTCACGGGTGTTCGACAAAATGGACGTCAAATCCGCGGTCGAGCTGGCCAATTTGCTGCGCGAGACGGCATGAAGCACACCCGCCAAGCGTCATCGCCGACCCGGGCACCTCACACACATCAGGCACCGCAGGTGCCTGCCCGCCGCGCCCTGCTGGCGGCCCTGTGCTTGCCGCTGACCAGCCTCGGCCTGCTGGGCTTGGGTGCCTGCTCCAGCCCTCCCAAGCAGCCCCCGACATCGGCCATCCAAGCACCCCAAGCACCGGCCCAAGAGGCTCGCCGTGAAATTGCCTTGTTCGCCATGGGCTTGCTGGACACCCGCTACGCCTGGGGCGGTCGTGGCCCGGCCACCGGCTTTGACTGCTCGGGCTTGGTCAGCCATGTGTACCGCGAAGCCGCCGGCATGCGTCTGCGCGGCAGCGCTGCCGATTTGGGCAAAAAAGTGCGCCCGATCGAGCGCAGCCAATTGCAGCCCGGTGACCTGGTGTTCTTCAACACCCTGGGCGCGCACCACTCGCATGTGGGCGTGTACGTGGGCGATGGCCGATTTGTGCACGCCAGCAACGAGCGCACCGGCGTGCGCATCGACCCCTTGAGCCATCGTTACTACGCACAGCGCTACGAAGGTGCGGGCAGCTTGCTGGACTGAGCGCCCGGGTTGCCTGTCTCTCGGTTCAGCGCAATTCTTGTTCGGTAATTTTCTTCTCAAACAACTTTTGGCCTTGGCGGTCCGCCATGGTGATGTTGAGCGTTCTTTGTCCACGTTTACCCGTGACTTCAAGCTCGCAAAAATTGCTTTGTGTAACCACGCTGCCCGGCACGATGCGCTGGTTGTCCTTGAGGTCTTCCTCCGGATTTTGATAAGCGCCTGCCGTACTCGGAGAACAAGTGAGCTCATACAGCGGGTAAGTGCCAGAGCGTTCTTGCTTGAGCAACACCGAGAAATGCCGATCACCTGACATCAGCATCACACCAGGCACCTTTTGCTTGTCCAGCCAACTCAAAAATTGCTGACTTTCCTTTTCAAAGCGATTCCAACCTTCATAGCGGTTGTTGAGATTCAAAACCTGACCAGCTGTGACCACCAGCTTCCAGGTTGCGGTGGACGACAACAGGGCATTTTTCAGCCACCGCAGCTGGGCGGCACCATACAACTGCTTATCCTCGTCAATCAATTTGTCGCTGTCGCGGTACCACCGGTCATCCAACATGAAGAACTCGACGTCGCTGCTGCGGTGCTGTGTGAAGACACCAGGCAAATCTGGCAAGCCATAACTGGGGTTGGCCCAGTATTGCTGGAACAGCGCCAGCGCGGTGGCCTTGAACGGGTTGGAAGCATTGCTGTCATTGACGCCGTAATCATGGTCGTCCCAGGTTGCCAAATGGCGTCCGGTTTGCAACAGCGCTTGCAGCTCAGGCAATGCGCGCCATTTGTCATAACGCTGGGCCATGGCCGCGCGGTCGTCAAAATCAGGCTCTCGCAAATACACGTTGTCCCCCATCCACAGGGTCACGTCGGGCTGGCGAGAGGCCATGGATTCATAGATGACGTTGCTTTGGCCATAAGGGCGGCCCGGCCGGTCTTCCTGCTCATCGTTGGTGTACGCACAGGAGCTGGCCAAGATGCGCAGGGCAGGGGGATCTGTACGCCACTGCCACAAGGATTCTGTCTTGAACGAATACGGAGGCGATGTTTTTTGTTGCCGTCCTTTGCCCCAGACCAGCTTGTATTGGTAACGAGTGCCCGGTTGAAGCTGCTCCACCGTCCAAATGTGGCTGTTGCGGTCTGAACTTAACAAGACAGCTTGTGTTTCTTGCGCCATGCCCGTGGGTTGACCTGCAGCATCCAGCGCCTGATAAACCATGCGCACAGGCACCCGCCCTGCGCTAGGCAAACTTGGCAATTGCGCCCAGATCCGAGCTGAGCGCATCGTGACGGCCCCCGCCATCGGCCCAACCACCTTGGCCTCAACGCTGGCTTCCCAAATTTTGGGCTGCACTGACATGGCTTGTGCCTGACACATGCCATGCCAGCACATCGCAGCAAAAAACACAACACCACTCAAGGTGTGAAAAGTCATTTTGCTCATGACAGTTTCAGCATCAACATTTTTAAACGCTCACCGATGCGTTCATTGCGATCACTCAGGTAATTGAAGACCATCAAGCCGATCAACGCGATCGAAATGCCCAGTGCCGTGGCATACAAAGCAGTACCAATGCCTGCGCTGACGCCCGCAGGATCAGACATGCCTGATTTGGATAAAGCTAAAAAGGTATCCACGATGCCGAAGATGGTGCCTAACAAGCCCATCAGCGGCGCCGCCGTGACGATGGTGTCCAACAGCCAAAGACGTGAACTGAGCTCATCGCGCGCATGCAGATAAGCCGCATCGGCACGGTCAAGTCGCTGCTCGGGTGTCAGATCCAGTTTACGGTCTTCAATGAGTCTGGCCACCATGTCCGAAACCACATCTTGCCCAAGGCTGGCGGACAGGTTTTCCGGCTGGCCCTCGACCGTGGCCAAAAGCTTCTTGGCCCGGTGCATGTTGACGCCGGAAAAAATGATCCGCTCAGCGCTGACCACCAGGGCAATGACCGCCGAGATGATCATCAGGCCAAAACTGAGCTGGTGTAGAAAATCAGTCATGTGCTCAGAAGTCCGAAGACAGGCTCACGCTGGCAAATCGAGGTGCCCCGACGTAATACTGAGGAATACCGCTGCCACTGCCTTTGGTCGTGTCGACGGTGGTGGTGATGCTGGAGCCGCTGCCGGAATTGGCAATCAAGTACTTTTTGTCAAACAAGTTGCTGATGTTCAGACGCAAGGTCGGGTTTTTGAAGAAACCTGATGAGGCAAAGCGGTACCCGGCATTGAGGTCGGCCGTGGTGTACGCGTCCAGCGACTCGTCGTTCATGAGCGTGGTGTAGCGTTTGCCCACGTGTTTGGCCGACAGCGAGGCCAGGTACGGGCCGTTGGCATATTGGGCCGAGGCACCCAGCATCAGCTTCGGTGTATCCGGGAAGTCCTTGCCAGCTGTTGCCAAGGTGGATGTGGCTGAAACTGGGAAGTTGCTGTTGAGCACGCTTTCGGTAAAGCTGGCCGAACCAAAGAAGCTCCAACCGTGTTTGGGGGTGGTGCCCGCTTGCAGTTCGATGCCACGGACGCGGGAGTCTCCCACATTGAAGTCGGTGTAGCTGGCCGTCTCAGGATTGAACCCCGAAGCCAAGCGGTTCTTGAAATTGACTTGGTAAAAGGCCACGGAAGCTTTGACGTCCTGACCTGCAAATCGCAAACCGGCTTCTGTGTTCAGTGCAGTTTCGGCCTGAATGCTGTTGTTCGGTTTGAGCGTGAAACCACCCAACACGCCATTGGTGAATGTGCCACCGTTGACCCAACCGGAGAGCACAAAGTTGGACGGTGCGCGCATGTTCTGCGTCACGTTGCCATAAGCTTGCCAAGCATCGTCGATCTTGTAACGCACACCGAACGAGGGCAAGGTCTTGGCATAGGTGCGTGAAACTTGATAATCCGCACCCAAGCCAGAACCGCTCGATGCAGTGTTTTCAAAGTCGCGGGTAATGCCTGTGTAGCGTAAAGCTGGGACGAGTTCCAGACGGCCGAGGTTGATGGTGTCGGTCACGAAAATAGATTTTCCGGTGGAAATCGTACGGTAGTTACGACCTTCATATGTTGTGCCATCGTTGTACTTCAACAGGTTGTTGCGCAACCACAAATCGCCAATGTTGCCGCTGTTGTCCAGCGTGGTGCCCGGTTGGGTCTGGCGGTGGTTGGCCCGCTCAAACCACACACCAGCCAGAATCTTGTGGTTATCGACGTCGTAGTTGGCCTTGAAGGTCGCGCCCGGACGGTTGGTCTGTGTCACGCTTCCACGGTAGATGCCCACAGTGTCGGTCTTGAGGCCATTGCCATTGATGTCGGCAACGCCACCGTGCACGCCGGTAGTGCCCTCGGCCAATGTGGTCTGCTGTGTGCCCCCCGTGCCGTAGCCGTACCAGAAGTAGGGCTCAGCTGACAAGGTGAGCTTGTCGTTGATGCGCGACTGCAAGCGCGCGGTCAACAAAGCATTTTCAAACGGGTTGAGCGAGTAGCCGTAATAAGCGGTCTTGGTGCGGGGCGTTGCGCCCGCACTGCCGTAAGCAAAGTTTGTTGTGACGTTTTCATTGCCTAACGCCAGGTGCTGCGGAACCACACTTGAGAAATCAAGGCTGGGGTTGGCTGCAAATTCGGCCTTGGTCAGAGTCAAATAGTTGTTATTGACCGCACGGTTGTAGGCCAGGTTGGCATTGAAGGTCGTGGCCGCGGAGATTTTCGACTCGAACCCCAAGTCAATGTGATCACGATTGGCGCCGCCTAAGCCTTTGAACTTGTCCGAACTCGATTTGGAAAAAGACGCAAAAGCCTTGTAGGGCGTGTCTGTGCCTTGGAGGCCAGTATCCACGCGCATGAAACTGCGGCGGAAATTGAGTTGCCCCAGAGACTGGGTCAAGCGAACGTTGAACTTGTCATTGGGTGCGCAAGTGACCAGGCCCACGTTGCCGCCCGAAGCGCCCACATGGGGAGCGTCGGTATCGGTAGCACCTTGCGTGATGAACACTTCGCACAGGTTTTCGCTGTCGGTGTATTCCTGCGGATAAACCGCAAAATTACCCGAGTCATTGACCGGCGCGCCGTTGATGGTGAAGCCCATTTGGTCGCTGTTGAAACCGCGCACGCGCAAGTTACCCCCAAAAAGGCCGGTGGCGTCGTAGCTGCTGCTGTTCACGCCGGGCAACAAATTGAGCAACTGGTAGGCGTTGGCAGAAGCGCGCTCTTTTTCGATGGCTGCGCGTGTCACGGTGCTCTTGGCCTTGACGCTGTCGTCGTCAATCATCAGGCCATTGCCGAGCGCATCGCCACTGCCGGTGATTTTGACGGTGCCAATGTCGGTGCTCGATTGAGCCAATGCGGCGTGTTGCAGGCCCGCAGCCGCCAGGCCCAGGGTCAAAAGCGACAAACGCCAAATGGTGGTGTGTTTTTTCATGATGCGTGCTTTCATTTGAAAAAGAATAAATAAACTCAAGAATTCTCAATCTGGTATTTCAAGGCCACGACAAAGCGGTGCCTGTCCTGCCCGGAAAAGGCTTCACCAAAACTCGGGTACTGCCCAGCACGCACAGTGCGAAGGGCCTCGCTGTCCAGGAGGTTCGACCCCGAGCTGTTGACTACGCCCGAACCCAGAAGCTCACCTTGGTGCGAAATTTCTAACCACAACCGCACCGTGCCCTGAGGCTGCGTCAGTCGCGCCTCACGGCTGGTCGGATACCGTTTGATGCGCTCAAGGTATGCCAGCAATTTGCCCTCGTAAGTGCTGTTCATGGTCTGCGCAGGCTCTGCAACCAAGGGCTTGCTGGGTAAGGACGCTGGCACCGCCACAACGGGTGCGGCAGCGGTCGGAACATGCGTCGCACGGCTTTCGGCGGCAGGCGCAAGTATTTCGCTCGTTTGCGTGTTCGTCGCCACGGACTTCGGTACCACTGGCACTACCGGCACCTCTGGCGTCACAGCTTTTGAGGCCACAGTCGGGGGCGATGCCAAGGGCTTGGGCTGGGGGATGGGCGTGCTGGGTATCTCTGGGGTTTCCAGGTACGCAAGCATTTCTGTTTGTTCTGTGGGCAACATCGGGGCAGGCCATTGGCTGGCACCCCACAAAATACTCAAACCCATGAGCGCGGCAAACGACCACGAAACCGGATCGCGTTGCTGGTAAACCCACTGGACAGTTGCAGCCATGGGTCTTACTTCCTCTGGGCAGCGATGGTCATCGCATCAATGCCCTGTGATTTGAGCACGTCCATAGCGTCTACCAAGCGCTGCAAGGGGGCGTCCTGATCGCCCTGAATCACCACAGCGATTCCGTGCGCTGCCGTTTGCTTGCGCTGCTGCAGTTGTTGACCCATTTGTGCGAGGCTGTCCACTGGGCGCCCGTCCAGCACATACGCGCCCTGTGCCGGAATGCCAAGTAACACGCGATCAGGGGGGCGGCTGTCCTGCGTCTGCGCAGACACCGGCAACTTGACCTTCAATCCCAAGGCTGGGATCACGTTAATGCTGATGAGGACAAAAAAGACCAACAAAAACATCATCACATCGATCATCGGAATGATTTCGATGCGGGACTTTTTTCTTGGTGAGGGAGGAAAACGACGCATCCCATCATGGTTCACTGTCAATGTGACAGGAGCATGCAGAATTTATGAAGCTTTTTTGATCACAACACTCCTCATCTCAATGCAGCCCCAATCGCCACAAAGAAACCCCCAGCAGGTCTTACGAACTTGGATGGTCGTTGTCTGAGGTCTGGTTTTTTGAGAACTCTTGTGACAACTCGCCCTTTTTGCGACCCGAAAACATCGTCCACCAGACGATCAAGACGATGATGACCAGGGCCAACAGCGCTTCAAGCAAAATCAGACCCATGCAACAACTCCCGTCGACTTCATTGGTGTTCGGCCTGTCCAGGCGGTGTGTGGCCGCCACACGCTGGGGGGCGGTGTGCGCGGCTGTGACGGTGACCATTTTAGGCAGCTTGGCTGGCTGTTCGTCCGCGCCGCCCCAAGTGGACCCGATCCAAGCGGACCCGGCCCAAGTGCAGTCGCCCCCAGGCATCGCCGCCCCCGCAGACCTGCGCCCCTTGCCCCCCGCCATCACCCAAGCCAAGAGCCGCTGGGTGCCGGTGCCATGGGCAGAGCTGCCCGGCTTGGCGCAAGACGCGCTGCAAGACGCTTGGCCCGCCTGGCTGCACAGCTGCACCCGCCCGGTCAAAGTCTGGGCTGCGCTGTGCCCTCAATTGCGCGAGCTGGCCAACGCCTCGCGAGAGACCCAACGCGACTGGATGCGCCAACGCCTGCAGCCCTACCGCGTGGAATCGCACCAAGGCGAAGCGCAAGGCTTGTTGACCGCTTATTACGAGCCGGTGCTCGACGCCAGCCGCCACCCCAACGCCAGCTTTGCGGTGCCGCTGTACGCCGCGCCCGCCGATCTGGGCAAACGCAAACCCTGGTACACCCGCCAAGAAATGGACACCTTGACCAGCGCCAAGGCGGCGCTGCGCGGCAAAGAGCTGGTGTATTTGAACGACCCGGTGGACGCGATGGTGCTGCACATCCAAGGCTCGGGCATCGTGCGCGTGAGCGAGCCCGATGGCCGCCAACGCCTGGTGC
>JAHECM010000025.1 GCA_024641725.1 Limnohabitans sp.
AAAGCCCGCAGGCAAAGGCATGCACAGCTTGGCCGGGGCCAGGGTGTGGGTGCCAAAGCCCCCGGTGCCCGACAAACAGGCGACCGACTGCCCAACGGCGAGGTGGGTGACGCCTTCACCAACGGCGCGGATGACGCCCGCGTACTCGGAGCCAGGCACAAAGGGCAGCTCGGGCTTCATCTGGTACTTGTTTTGCACGATCAGCAGATCCGGAAAGTTCAAGCTGGCCGCTTGGATTTCCAGCAGCACCTGACCGGGGCCGGGCTGGGGTGTCGGTAACTCTTTCCAAGTCAAGGCGTCTACGCCGACCGGATTTTCACAAAGCCAAGCATGCATTCAGGGTTCTCCTAGAAGGGGGTTTTGATGCCTTGATCTTAGGCAAGGTTGCGGCCTTGGACTTGTCCCTTGAGCGACCAGTTTTTGACACCTTCTGTCGTCGGGTTTTTCTCCTGTGGCGAGTGGCGCGCTCACCCTACAATGGCAAGCCTCAAGGGACAAGCATGAAAATTTTGATTTCCAACGACGATGGCTACCGCGCCGATGGCCTCGTGGCGCTGCGCGATGCGCTGAGCACCATCGCCGATGTGGAAGTGGTGGCACCCGAGCACAACAACAGTGCCAAATCCAACGCCTTGACTTTGCACACCCCTTTGTACGTTCATTCCGCGGGGCCCGGGGTGCGTTACGTCAACGGCACACCCGCTGACTGCGTGCACATCGCCTTGACGGGCTTGCTTGGCTACCGGCCTGACTTGGTGGTGTCGGGCATCAACAATGGCGCCAATATGGGGGATGACACCCTGTATTCGGGCACGGTGGGCGCGGCCATGGAAGGGTATTTGTTCGGCATTCCCTCGATCGCCTTCTCTCAGGTCGACAAGGGCTGGAGCCACTTGGATGCGGCCGCAGAAAAAGCCAAACAGCTTGTACTGCAATTGCAGGCGCAGTCGCTGATCGGCCCCCGGCCTTGGTTGCTCAATGTGAACCTGCCCAATGCCCCTTTCGCGCAGATGGGCCAAACGCGACTGAGCCGCCTGGGGCGTCGTCACTCGGCAGAACCGGTCATCACACAAATCAGCCCACGGGGTGAAACCATGTACTGGATTGGCAATGCCGGCCCAGCCATGGACGACGGGGAGGGCACGGACTTTCACGCCACCCGACATGGGCATGTGTCTGTCACGCCACTGAAGGTCGATCTGACCGATTTCGAACAATTGGGGCATTGGGCGCAGGCCTTTGCCCAAGCAGGTGGCCGCGCATGAGCACGCGGCCCGGTTTCCCGGTCAAGCTCGACGACACGCGCAAACCGTCTGCGGGTAAATCTGGGCCGGTCAAACCCGCATTGCCCCGCCCAGCGGCGGTCAAAGTGCTCGATCTTGCGCAAGCCAAGCCCCCCGTGGCCAAGTCTGTGGTTCGGCCTGTGTCGGCTTCGGTGCGTGCGCTTGGCACCGGGCCTGACACCAGCGCCGTGCGCGCCCACATGGTGCAAAAACTGGCGGAGCAGGGCATACAGGACACAACCGTTTTGGCCGCGCTGGGGCGGGTAGAGCGACACCGATTCGTTGAATCCGCGCTGGCCAATCAGGCCTACGAAGACACCAGCTTGCCGATTGGGCTGGGTCAGACGATTTCCAAGCCCAATGTGGTGGCCCGCATGATCGAGTTGCTGCGCATGGGGGCCAGTGGCCAACTGGGGCGCGTGCTGGAGATCGGCACGGGCTGTGGCTACCAGGCTGCCGTGCTCAGCCATGTTGCCAGCGAGGTGTACAGCATCGAGCGTTTGCGCGGCCTCCACGAAAAAGCCCGCGAGAACCTGCGCCCCTTTCGCGTGGCCAATGTGCACCTGATTTTTGGGGATGGCATGTTGGGCTACCCCAAAGGGGCCCCTTACGCGGGCATCATTTCTGCGGCCGGTGGCGACGCTGTGCCGCAGGCCTGGCTCGACCAGTTGGCTGTGGGGGGCCGGCTGGTTGCGCCGACCGTCACGCCCGAAGGGCACCAAGCTTTGGTGGTGATGCACAAAACCGAGCGCGGCATCGAGCGCAGTGTGCTCGAGGCCGTGCATTTTGTCCCCCTAAAATCGGGCATTGCCTGAAGCCGTGAACACATGATCTCCCTTTCGAACCGTACCCATCCAGCACTGTTGTCTGCGCCGTTGTCAGCGTTGTTGTCTGCTTTGTGCTTGGCCGTTTTGGCCGCTTGCACAACCTCACATCCCCCCGCACCGGTCGAGGACCGTTCGGTGGCCAGCAAAACACCTGCCTCAGCCCCCGTGGTGACCGCCCCGGCAGACGCGAAACCCTTGCCCGGTGCAGAAAACGCAGGCAAGCCCGGCTACTACACGGTTCAAAGGGGTGACAACTTGACCCGCATTGGTCTGGACCATGGGCAGTCCTGGCGTGACTTGGCCCGCTGGAACGGCATCGCCAACCCGGATGTGATCGAAGTGGGCCAGGTGGTGCGCGTGACCCCGCCGGGCTCGGCGGTTGAAAGCAATGGCGTTGTGGTGCGCCCTGTGGCCTCAAACGCCGCAACCAACGTGCAAACCACTCCACCGGCGGCCAGCCCCAACATCCGGCCGGCTCCCAGCAACCCGGCCGGGGCCGAAGACATGGCTTTTGCTTGGCCCGCCAACGGCAACGTGTTGGCCGGTTTTGACGAGGCCAAAAACAAGGGCTTGGACATTGGCGGAAAGGCCGGTGACCCAGTGCAGGCGGCCGCCGACGGACAAGTGGTTTATGCGGGTGCAGGCTTGCGTGGCTATGGCAATTTGGTCATCCTCAAGCACAACAACACCTACTTGACGGCCTACGCCCACAACCAAAAACTCTTGGTCAAAGAAGAGCAACGGGTGCGCAAGGGCGACAAGATCGCCGAAATGGGCAGCAGCGATGCCGACCGGGTGAAGCTGCACTTTGAAGTGCGCAAACAGGGCAAGCCCGTGGACCCGGCCAAATTCCTGGCAGCGCGTTGACCCTTTGAGGCTGAAATCCCCCCTTTGTCCTGAGACAATCGGGATATGAGCGCCAAAGAAGATATCTCTATTCCCGAACACGACATGCCCAGCAGCGAAGACTTGCCCCATGGCCAGTTGCGCGTGGGCTCCTTGGACATGGATGCCCAAGGCATCGCCCGTCGACCCGATGGCAAAGTGGTTTTCATCGAGGGCGCATTGCCCTTTGAGGTGGTCAGTGCCAATGTTTTTCGCAAAAAGAACAACTGGGAGCAGGGCTTCGTCACAGAAATCCACCAAGAATCGTCCCAGCGCGTGCGCCCGGGCTGCCACAATTTTGGCTTGCACAAAGGCGCCTGCGGCGGCTGCAAGATGCAACACCTGCACCCTGCAGCGCAAGTGGCTGCCAAGCAGCGTGTGCTGGAGGACAACCTCTGGCACTTGGGCAAGGTTAAGGCCGAAACCCTGCTGCGCCCCATCGAGGGCCCGGCCTGGGGCTACCGCTTTCGCGCCCGTTTGTCGGTGCGTTATGTGGTCAAAAAAGGCGAGGTACTGATCGGCTTTCACGAGCGCAAGAGCCGGTACATCGCCGACATGCAGGTCTGCCCAATCCTGCCGCCCCATGTGAGTGCCATGCTCATGCCCTTGCGTGGTTTGATTGCCAGCATGCAGGCGCGAGAAACACTGCCGCAAATCGAGCTGGCCTGTGGTGACGACGTCACCGCCTTGGTGCTGCGCCACCTGGAGCCGCTGAGCGACGACGACAAACAACGGCTGCGCGCCTTCGCGCAAGCCCATGGCGTGCAATGGTGGCTGCAGCCCAAAGGGCCAGACACCGTGCATTTGCTCGACGAGGGCGGCCCGCAACTGGCCTATGGCTTGCCCGACTTTGGCGTGGTCATGCCGTTCAGGCCGACCGACTTCACCCAGGTCAACCCCTACATCAACCGTGTGCTGGTGGCTCGCGCCTTGCGTTTGTTGCAGGCCCAAAAAACCGAACGTGTGATCGATTGGTTTTGTGGCCTGGGCAACTTCACCTTGCCGATCGCCACGCAAGCGGGCGAGGTGCTGGGCATTGAGGGCGCAGAAACGCTGGTGGCGCGCTCCCGCCAGAACCTGAGCCACAACCAAGCTGGGCGCAGCCAACCCTTGGCTCCCACCACTTTCGTGGCGCGCAATTTGTTTGAAATGACGCCTGAGATGCTGGTGGCCGACGGTGTGGCCGACAAGTGGTTGGTCGATCCACCCCGAGAAGGCGCATTTGCCCTGTCGCAAGTGCTGGCCGAGTTGCACCAAAAACCCGAGTTGCGCGGCAACTGGACGCCGCCCACACGCATTGTCTACGTCAGCTGCAACCCCGCCACCTTGGCCCGTGATGCGGGCTTGCTGGTCAACCACGCGGGTTACCGTTTGGTCGCTGCGGGCGTGGTCAACATGTTCGCCCACACGGCGCACGTCGAGAGCATGGCGGTTTTTGAGCTGGCTTGAGCGGCGCAATGGCCACAAAAAAAGGCTCCCTTGGGAGCCTTTTTTGCGGGTGATGCACTGATCCGAACTGGTCAGTCGCGTTCGCCACCCATGATGCCCAGCAAGGACAGCAGGCTCTGGAAGATGTTGAACAAGTCCAGATACAGCGCCAAGGTGGCGCTGATGTAGTTGGTTTCGCCGCCGTCGATGATCTGCTTCAAGTCGTACAGCATGTAGGCGCTGAAAATGCCGATGGCCAAGGTGGACATGACCATCATGCCCACCGTGGAGCCAATGAACATGTTGACCACGCCGCCGACCAGCAGCACCAATGCGCCGACAAACAGCCATTTGCTCATGCCCGACAGGTCACGCTTGATCGTGCTGGCCAAACTGGCCATCACGAAGAACACCCCGGCGGTGCCTGCAAAAGCGGTCATAATCAGCTCGGAGCCATTTTTGAAGCCCAGCACCATGGCGATCATGCGCGACAGCATGAGCCCCATGAAGAAGGTGAAGGCAAGCAAGACCGGCACACCCGCAGCCGAGTTTTTGGTTTTTTCGATGGCGAACATGAATCCAAATGCTCCGCCCAAGAAAACCACCAAGCCCAAGCCGCCCGTCAATGATTGGGTGATCCCTGTGGCCACGCCAAGCCAAGCGCCCATCACCGTGGGCAACAGGCTCAAGGCCAGCAGCCAATACGTGTTGCGCAGCACGCGGTTGCGAGATGCCAGAGTGCCGGACTGGCCCCAGTCCGCAGAATCCAGAGTGCGTAAATCGCTCATGTGTGTTTCCTCATCAAACCCCGATATCGGGTGTGGCAAATTGTAGGCCCCCAGCCTGGCCTTTGGCTTATTTCCGTGGCCGCGTGAGGGTATCCCCGTAAATCAGTTTTGACTTGCAAGCGGGCAATCGCGCCTAGAGGCCCGTGTATGCTAGCGCCTTCCCTTATTTTTTACCTCTCAAGCTCCCATGAAAACCCAATCCGTTCTCGAACTGTCTGACGTGCAAACCATGGCTGCGGCCGCGCAAACCGAAGCCCAGAAAAACAACTGGGCCGTGAGCATCGCCATTGTGGATGCGGGCGGCCATTTGCTGCACTTCCAGCGTTTGGACGGCGCACCGGCCATTTCGGCGCACATCGCCCCGTCCAAGGCGCACACAGCCGCTTTGGGGCGCCGTGAGAGCAAAGTCTATGAAGACGTGATCAACGGGGGGCGCTATTCCTTCCTGACGGCCCCGACCGTGCAGGGCATGCTCGAAGGCGGTGTGCCGATCATGAAAGATGGCTTTTGTCTGGGCGCTGTGGGCGTGAGCGGCGTCAAGTCGAACGAGGATGCGCAGATTGCCAAGGCCGGTATCGCGGCCATCGGTCTCTGAAGTCGGCCACTTTCAAAAAAGACAAAGCCCGCTGGCCTTCAAGGCCAAGCGGGCTTTTTTGTGGGCGGGCGGTTTACCAGTTGTCGTCAGATCCGCCCGAGCTGTCTGGGCTGTCGGAGCCCAAATCGTCGCCGCCCCAGCCGTCTCCGGACCCGGCGTCAAAAGCCGGAGCGCGGGGCTCGTCCATGGACACCAGGCCCTGGTTGTCAGCCCAGCCGTTGCCAGAGCCCGAAGCGGGTGGGGTCGGCGTGCTGTGGTGCTCGCCCTCCATGGCTTTGGACAAGGCGTAACCCGCAGCCACCCCGGCCAAGCCACCGACCACGGCCCCAGTCAGGGTAGAGCCCCCTGAGGGGTTGGCCGCAGGGTAGCCAGCGGGGTAGCCTGCTGCTGGCGCGTAGCCGGGTGCATACCCGCTTGTGGGTTGCCTTCCAAACGCGGTGGACAAGGGGCCATTCGTCGGGGCGGGAGCTTGACTCTGGGCCAGCGGGGCAGGGCGGTTCATGCGGATCAGCAAACCGATCACGCCGAGTGCAGCAATGCCGATCCAAACGTAGCTCAAGTCAAACCCGAGCCCGGTTTGACCGGCCATGCCCGGTGGTTTGGCCGTCACTTGGGGCGCAGTAGCCGAAGTGGGAGGGTGGGCGGCGGCAGCGCTGCGATCGAGCAATTCATTGAACTGTTGGGCGCTGCTGGCGAATTTCAGACTGGGGTCGATGGTGCGGGCCTGCAGCAGCTCGGCATGGGCTTCGGCATTGCGGTGCTCGCGCAACAACACTTGCCCCAGTTCGTAATGCGCTTTGGGGCTTTGTGGTTTGGCCGCGATCACCTCGCGCAGCATGGACTCGGCTTGCGCCACATGCCCTTGGTTGACGGCAGTTTCAATGTCTTTGGGGGTGGGCAGGGCAAAGGCCAAGCTGGCGGTGGCCAAGGCGGCAACGAGCAACAAGGACTTCAATGCGTTGGGGATGGCTTGGATCATGGTTCCTCTTGAGGTCAAACACAGGGAGATGGGCAATCTAACCCCGAAACCATCGGGGCGTGCTTGGCTTGCAGGCAGATGTGTAAGCCATTGTCAGATCGGGCGTGTGTGGTCTGCTTCAAGGGCTGCTGTGGCCAATGGGAAAAAAAAAGCCCGCGGACTGCGGGCTTGCGCAAGATCTGGCAGCGTCTTACTTGGTGCTCAGCACCCAGGCGGCCAGTTTCTTGGCCTCGGCTTCGTTCACTTGGGGGTTGGCTGGCATGGGGATCGCACCCCAAACGCCAGAGCCGCCCTTCATGATCTTGGCGGCCAGTTTGTCGGCAGCGCTTTTGTCGCCTTTGTACTTGGCGGCCACGTCTTTGTAAGCGGGGCCCACAATTTTGGCGGCCACAGAGTGGCAAGCCATGCAGTTTTTCGATTTGGCCAAGGCTTCGTCGGCCATGGCGGGGGCCATGGCTGC
>JAHECM010000021.1:0-2098 GCA_024641725.1 Limnohabitans sp.
TGATTGGCCACACCCAGCCGCGCCGCATTGCCGCCAGCAGTGTGGCCAAGCGCATTGCCGAAGAGCTCAAAACCCCGCTGGGCGAGGTGGTGGGCTTCAAGGTGCGGTTTCAAGACCGCTTGAGCAAAGACGCCTCGGTCAAGCTCATGACCGACGGTATCTTGCTGGCCGAGACGCAGACCGATCCGCTGCTCAAGGCCTACGACACCATCATCATTGACGAGGCGCACGAACGCAGCCTGAACATCGACTTCTTGCTGGGCTACCTGCGGCAAATCTTGCCGCGCCGCCCGGACCTGAAAATTGTGGTGACTTCGGCCACCATCGACGCCGATCGCTTTGCCAAACACTTTGCCTCGCGCCACGGCCCGGCCCCGGTCATCATGGTCTCGGGTCGCACATTTCCTGTGGAGCAGCGTTACCGCCCGTTTGAAGAATCGCGTGACTACGGCCTGAACGAAGCCATGGCCGATGCCGTGGACGAACTCTGGCAGGGCGGGTCAGGGGGCGACATCCTGATCTTTTTGCCCGGCGAGCGCGAGATCCGCGAAGCCGCCGACCACCTGCGCAAGCACCTGTTGTACCAGCCGCTCACGCGCAACGCCGAAGTGCTGCCGCTGTTTGCGCGTTTGAGCCAGGCCGAGCAAGACCAGATTTTTGAAGCCTCGAATGGTCGCCGCATCGTGCTGGCCACCAACGTGGCCGAGACCTCGCTCACGGTGCCGGGCATCCGCTACGTGATCGACGCAGGCACCGCGCGGGTCAAGCGCTACAGCCTGCGCACCAAGGTCGAGCAGCTCTTGGTCGAGCCGATCAGCCAAGCCGCAGCCAACCAGCGTGCGGGCCGCTGCGGCCGTGTGGCCAACGGCATTTGTATTCGCCTGTACGACGAAAAAGACTTTGCGGGTCGCCCGCGCTTCACCGACCCGGAAATTTTGCGTTCGTCTTTGGCGG
This sequence comes from Limnohabitans sp., assembly GCA_024641725.1. Lineage (GTDB taxonomy): Bacteria > Pseudomonadota > Gammaproteobacteria > Burkholderiales > Burkholderiaceae_C > Limnohabitans_A. The sequence goes on from JAHECM010000021.1 coordinate 955, forward strand.
GCGTGATCCTGCGCATGAAGAGCCTGCACCTGGGGCAGGTGGAGGACTTTCCGTTCATTGAGGAACCGTCCAAACGCGCCATCACCGACGGCTACCAACTGCTGGCCGAGCTGGGGGCGGTGGACGACGCGAACGAGCTGACCCAGATGGGCCAGGAGCTGGCCCGCCTGCCGCTGGACCCGCGCGTGGGCCGCATGATTTTGGAAGCGCGTGACCGCCAGGCGCTCGAGGAGGTACTGGTCATTGCCAGCGCCATGAGCGTGCAAGACGTGCGCGACCGCCCCATGGACGCGCAAGCCCAAGCCGACCAGGCGCACGCCAAATTTGATGACGAGAAGAGCGAATTCACCGGTTACCTCAAGTTGTGGAAATGGATCCACGACGCCCGAGGCGGCCCCAGCAAAACAATCGGGGTCAGATCCCAATTAAATTCCTCAGGCCAGCCGGTCGAAAATAATCGGAATAATCGGGATCTGACCCCAATTAAAGAGGCGCCGCAGCACAAGCTCAGCAACCGCCAGTACGAGCAGCTGCTGCGCCAAAACTTCGTCAACATCCGCCGCGTGCGCGAGTGGCGCGACACCCACACCCAGCTGCTGACGGTGGTGACCGAGCACAAGTGGCGCATCAACAGCCAGCCTGCGAGCTATGAGCAACTGCACCTGTCCATGCTGGCAGGCCTGCTGGGCAACGTGGGCTACAAGCTCGACGACGAAGACGTGTACTTGGGGGCCCGGGGCATCAAGTTCCACCGCCATCCGGGCGCGCACTTGTCCAAAAAGCCGGGCCGCTGGATCGTGGTGGCCGAGCTGGTGGAGACCGCGCGCCTGTTTGGCCGGGGCATTGCCGCCATCGAGCCGCAGTGGCTGGAGCAAGTGGGCGGGCACCTTTTGAAAAAGCAACTGCTGGACCCGCATTGGGAGAAAAAATCCGCCGAAGTCATTGCGCTGGAGCGCGCCACGCTGTACGGCCTGGTGGTCTACAACGGCCGCCGCACGCAGTACAGCAAGGTGGACCTGCACGGCGCACGCGAGATCTTCATCCGCGAAGCGCTGGTGGGCGACCAGTGGGACAGCAAGCTGCCGTTTTTGGCGGCCAACCACAAGATGATCGCCAAGGTCGAGGAGCTGGAGCACAAGTCGCG
>JAHECM010000021.1:2198-33202 GCA_024641725.1 Limnohabitans sp.
GCCGACTTCAAACTCGACATGCTCAGCCCGCACCTGTTCATGAACCTGTGCGTGGTGGACGAGCATGGCCGCCAACTCGGCATGGGCCGCAACCTGGGCGCACTCAAAGGCGAGCTGGGGGCCAAGGCGCGTGGTGCTTTCCAAGCGCTGGCGCAGCTCAAAGTCGCTTCGGCGCCGAACCTTGCGAACGCCACTTCAAACAAAGAGGACAACGCGCTCGTCATGGCGAGCGAAGCGCGGCCATCCAGCCAGCGAGCGCCCGTTCCGGCCAAAACCGCCGCCGCCCCCAAGCCACTGGCCCCACAGCGCTACACCACCTGGGCCTTTGGCGAACTGCCCGAGCTGATGGAAATCAACAAAGGCGGGCAAACACTGATCGGTTTTCCGGCGCTGGTGGACATGCAAGACGCCGTCACCATCGAGGTGTTTGACGAGCCCGAAATGGCCGCCAGCAAACACCGCGCAGGTCTGCGCCGCCTGTTTGCGCTGCAGATCAAAGACGCGCTCAAGTACCTTGAGAAAAACATCCCCGACCTGCAAAAAATGGCCGTGGCCTTTATGCCGCTGGGCACGGCGGACGAGCTGAAAACCCAGATCATCGACGTGGCGCTGGACCGCGCCTTTTTGCTGGACCCACTGCCCACCGATGAATTCGCCTTCAAAAAACGCATCGAAGAAGGCCGAGGCCGCCTGACCCTGATCGCCAACGAAGTGGCCCGGCTGGCGGGCACCGTCTTGCTCGAATACGGCAGCGCCGTCCGCAAGATCAAAGACACCAAAAACGCGCCTGAAGCCACTGCAGACTGCACCCAGCAACTGCAACGCCTGATGCCTAAAAACTTCATGGCCGCCACGCCCTGGCTGCAACTGCAGCACTGCGCCCGCTACCTCAAAGCCGTCACCCTGCGCCTGGATAAATACCGCGCCGACCCGGCCCGCGACGCCCAGCGCCTGACCGAGCTGCGCCCGCAAGAGCAACGCTACTGGCGTCTGGTGGCCGAGCGCAAAGGCGCGCAAGACGCCCGCATGCTGGAGTTCCGCTGGTTACTCGAAGAGCTGCGCGTGAGCTTCTTCGCGCAAGAGCTGCGCACCCCGCAGCCTGTCAGCATCAAGCGGCTGGAAAAGGCTTGGGGGCAGTTGAACCATTGATAGGGTGAACCATTAATAGGCTTTAATATATGCCACTAAGTGGCATAATACGACGCATGCGCCGCGTCTTTAAAACCCGCCAATTCGCCAAATGGATGCGTAAAACAGATCTGACGGATGAAGCTTTGTGCCTGGCTGTGAGCGAGATGCTCAGTGGATTGGTAGATGCCGATCTGGGAGGCGATGTGCTCAAAAAGCGTGTCGCTTTGCCCGGCCGCGGCAAGCGCGGTGGAGCCCGCACTTTGGTGGCCACGCGGAGGGCCAGTCGGTGGTTTTTTGTGTACGGGTTTGAAAAGAACGAAAAGGCCAATGTGTCCCGCACCGAGCTGGAAGCCTTGCAGTGGCTGGCCAAACAACTGCTGGACTTGTCCGGCGCTCAGTTTGAGGCAGCGGCACAAGACGGTTCATTACTGGAGATTTGCCATGAGCACTAAAGCGAAAATCAAGGCCAAGCCCCAACCCGCCAGCCGTGTGCTGGAAACGGTTTACGAAACAGCGGCAGACTTGGAGCGTTTGGGCTTCATCGACAAGCGCAAGATGCAAAAACTCGACGCTTTGTGCATGGAGCCAATTGCGCCTTATGACAGCGCCCAAATCCGCGCATTGCGTGAACAGCACAAGCTGAGCCAGACGGTCATGGCCTCGGTGCTCAACACCAGCGCCTCCACCGTGCGCAAATGGGAGATCGGCGAAAAACACCCCAGCGGCCCATCGCTCAAGCTGCTGAACTTGCTGGACCGCAAGGGGCTGGATGCGTTGTTGTGATGCACTGGCCGCATAACGCGCCGAGCCCGCGTGTGACGCCCAGCGCCTGACCCGTTCAGGGTCTCAACCCGTGTTGCGCAAGCCCGCCGCAATCCCGTTGATCGAGATGTGGATGCCGCGCTGCACCCGTTCGTCGGCCAAGCCAGCGCGGTAGCGGCGGATCAGCTCGACTTGCAGGTGGTGCAGCGGGTCGATGTAGGGGAAGCGGTGGCGGATCGAGCGGGCGAGTGCCGGGTTGCCCTCTAGCCTGTTTTTCTCGCCCGTGATCTGGGCCAGCGCATCGGCGGTGCTGTGCCATTCGGCTTCGATGGCGGCAAAAATCCGCTTGCGCAAGCGGCTGTCGCTGACCAGTTCGGCGTAGCGCGAGGCCAGCGCCAGGTCGCTCTTGGCCAGCACCATGTCCATGTTGGACAGCAGGGTGCGGAAGAAGGGCCACTGGCGGTACATCTTTTGCAGCAAGGCCAGCGCGGCTTTGCGCTCGGCGGCGTCGGGTTTGTCCAAAAAGCTGGCCACGGCCGAGCCAAAACCGAGCCAGCCGGGCAGGGTCAGGCGGCATTGGCCCCAGCTGAAGCCCCAGGGGATGGCGCGCAGGTCTTCGATTTTTTCGAGCGCTTTGCGCGAAGCGGGCCGCGAGCCGATGTTCAGCTGTGCCAACTCTTTCAGGGGCGTGGCCCCAAAAAAGTAGTCGGTGAAGCCCGGCGTGTCGTACACCAAGCCCCGGTAAGCCTGCATGCTGGCCTCGGACAGCTCGGCTGCAGCGTCCAAAAAGGCGCGGGTCGCGGGCTTGGTGGGTTGCAGCAGCGTGGCCTCGAGCGTGGCGGCGACCAGGGTTTCGAGGTTGCGTCGGCCGATTTCGGGGTTGGCGAATTTGGCACCGATCACTTCGCCTTGTTCGGTCAGCCGGATTTGTCCGCGCACGGTGCCCGGGGGCTGGGCCAAGATGGCTTGGTAGCTGGGGCCACCGCCCCGGCCCACCGTGCCGCCTCGGCCATGGAACATGCGCAAGGTGATGCCGTAGCTGCGTTCGAGTTGGTCAAACAAGGCCACCAAGGCGATCTCGGCTCGGTACAGCTCCCAGTTGCTGGTGAAGATGCCGCCGTCTTTGTTGCTGTCCGAGTAGCCCAGCATGATGTCTTGCTCGCTGCCCGAGCGCGCGATCAGCGCCGCCACGCCGGGCAGGGCATAAAAATCTCGCATGATCGGCGCAGCGTTGCGCAGGTCTTCGATGGTCTCAAACAGGGGCACCACGATCAGGTCGTTGTGCGCTTCGCTGTCCAGCGTGCCGCGCAGCAGGCCGACTTCTTTTTGCAGCAACAGCACTTCCAGCAAATCGCTCACCGTTTCGGTGTGGCTGATGATGTAGTGGCGGATCGCTTGGCGGCCAAAACTGGCGAGCATGCGCCGGGCGCATTCAAAGATGGCCAGCTCGGACAGCGCGTGTGCGCTGTAGTCGGCACCCGGCACACGCAGCGGTCGAGCGTCGTTCAAGAGGCCCAGCAGCAGGGCTTGTTTGGCGTGTTCGTCCAGCTGGGTGTAGTGCTTTTCCACGCGGGCGGTGGTCAGCAGTTCGGCCACGACTGCTTCGTGTTTGTCCGAGCTTTGGCGCAGGTCCACCGTGGCCAAATGGAAGCCAAACACCTCCACAGCCCGGATCAATGGGTGCAGGCGCTGGGCGGCCAAGGCTTCGGCGTGGTGGCTGCACAAAGACGCTTCGATGGTGCGCAGGTCAGCCAAAAAGGCTTCGGCGCTGGGGTAGGGGTTTTGCGGGGCCACGGCGTGGCGGGCGGCGTCACCACCCGTGAGGCTTTTGAGTGTGGCGGCCAGGCGGGCATAAATGCCCGTCAGCGCTCGGCGGTAGGGCTCGTCTTGGCGGTGTTCGTTGGTGTCGGGCGACTGCGCGGCCAGGGCCTGCATCTCGGGGCCAAAGGGCACCAGCATGGCCGACAGCGAGAGCTCACTGCCCAAAAAGTGCACCTCGGTCAGGTAGTGGCGCAGGGCCACATCGCTTTGGCGGGTCAGGGCGTGCTCGAGGGTTTGCGCGTTCACATTGGGGTTGCCGTCGCGGTCACCGCCGATCCACTGGCCCATGCGCAAAAAACTGGCCACGGGCTGCCCGTCCAGCGCCCCCTCCAGCTCGGCGTACAGCTTGGGAATCTCGCGCAAAAAGGTGGACTCGTAATAACTTAGTGCGTTTTCAATTTCGTCGGCCACCGTGAGTTTGGTGAAGCGCAGCAAGCGGGTTTGCCACAGCTGCATCACGCGGGCGCGGATTTGCAATTCATTGGCCGCCAGCTCTTTGGGCGTGAGCGCGTCTTTGGCGGCGTTGACAGCGGCGGCACGGGCCTTGATGGCGTCGCGCTCGGTCAGCAGGTGGGCAATGTCGCGCTCGGCGTCCAAAATGCTTTTGCGCTGGACCTCGGTCGGATGCGCGGTCAACACGGGCGAGACGTAGCTGCTGGCCAGCGTTTGCGAGATGGTTTTGGGCGTGATGCCCGCCCAGCGCAGGCGCTGCAGCGCCACGTCGATGCTGCCTTCTTGCGTGTGCCCGGCGCGCTCATGAATGGCGCGGCGGCGGATGTGGTGGCGGTCCTCGGCCAGATTGGCCAAGTGGCTGAAGTAGGTGAAGGCGCGGATCACGCTCACAGCGCGCTCGCCGGGCAGGCTTTTGAGCAGCTTTTTGAGGGCTTTGTCGGCCTCGTGGTCGGCGTCGCGCCTGAATGCCACCGACAACTTGCGGATTTGCTCGACCAACTCAAAGGCCTCGGGGCCTTCTTGGGTGCGGATCACGTCGCCCAGAATGCGGCCCAAAAGCCGGATGTCTTCGACCAGCGGTTTTTCGTTGTCGCGGTTGTGAGCGCGGGGGCTGCGGGCGGGCTGGTGGGGGGTGACGGGGGCGGCCTGTTTCATCGGAGGTGCGGTGAAGTGTGGGGTGTGGGCGGCGCTTGTGACGCCGTGCAGTGTGCAGCCCTAAATGGCTTGCAAAGCTCATGCTAGCATCGCCCAAGCCTCAAAAATTACCAATCGGTTTCGTTCTGCGAGCTCGCTCTTTTGGAAAGTTGTTCTGTGTCCGCATCTTCTGTCCCCCACGTCGTTATTGCCACCCGAGAAAGCCGTCTGGCTTTGTGGCAGGCCGAGCATGTCAAGTCGCTACTGGAGGGCTTGGGCGCCCAAGTCACCTTGCTGGGCATGACCACGCAGGGCGACCAGATTTTGGACCGCAGCTTGAGCAAGGTGGGGGGCAAGGGGCTGTTTGTCAAAGAGCTCGAAGTGGCCCTGGAAGAAGGCCGCGCCGACATCGCGGTGCATTCGCTCAAAGATGTGCCCATGGACTTGCCCGCCGGCTTTGAGCTGGCCTGCGTGATGGAACGCGAGGACCCGCGTGACGCTTGGGTGTCGGCAGGCTATGCCCGTCTGGAAGACCTGCCCCTGGGGGCGGTGGTGGGCACGTCCAGCTTGCGCCGCACGGTGCTGTTGCGTGCGCTGCGCCCCGATTTGCAGATCGAGCCCCTGCGTGGCAACTTGGACACCCGCTTGCGCAAGCTCGACGAAGGCCAGTACGCGGGCATTGTGTTGGCTGCGGCCGGCCTCAAGCGCCTGGGCTTGGCCGACCGAATTCGCCACATTTTTGAAACCAAGGAGATGCTGCCCGCCGCAGGGCAGGGCGCTTTGGGCATTGAAATACGTGCCGGGCGTGACGACCTCAAGGCCCTGTTGGCGCCGCTGGCCGACACGGGCAGCTGGCTGCGCGTGGCCGCCGAGCGGGCCGTGAGCCGCGCCATGGGGGGCAGTTGCTCCATGCCGCTGGCGGCCCATGCGGTGCTTGACAACGGTGTGTTGCACCTGCGCGCGGCTTGGGGTGATCCGCAAGGCAGCGCCACTTTGGTGCAGACACAGTCGCAAACGACGGCGCTCGACTTGGCTTCGGCAGAGCGCCTGGGTCTGCAAGTGGCCACCGCTTTGCGAGATGGCGGTGCGCACTGAGGGTAGCGCAGCATGAGCGGTGACCCACTTGCGGGCGTTCGGGTGCTGGTGACCCGCCCCGAACGCGAAGCCCAGCCTTGGGTGCAGGCCTTGCTGGCGCAGGGGGTGCAGGCCGAGCCCTTGCCCCTGATGGAGATCGCAGCGCTGACCGACACCTCGGGCTTGGTGCACACCTGGGCGACTTTGGACCGCCACTGGGCGCTGATGTTTGTGAGCGCCAATGCGGTGAGGCATTTTGTTGCAGCCCGTCCCAGCGGCACGCCCATGCCCGATGTGCTGGCCTGGGGCACCGGTCCCGGTACCCGTGCGGCGCTGCTGGAGGCCGGTTGGCCCCCCGTGTTGATTCGCTGCCCGGACGAGTCATCGCCCCAATTCGACTCCGAAGCCCTGTGGGCGCAGGTGCTGCCCGAAGTGCACAAGGCTGTGCAGAAGGCCGAGCAGCTCAGTGCGCCGCTGGGTGCAGCACCCAGCGTGTTGATCGTGCGCGGGGCCGATGCCCAAGGGCAAATGGCTGGGCGCGATTGGCTGGCGCAGCACATTGTGGCGGCAGGTTTGTCCGTGGCGCAGTGTGCCGCTTACGCTCGCCAAGCGCCGCGCTTGACGCCCGCCCAAAGGGCGCGGGCCGAACACGCCCTGAGCCAAGGCGATTGGTGGTTGTTCAGCAGTTCGGAGGCCGCCGTCCATTTGCAACAAGCGATGCCCGGCGCTTCGCTGGCGCAGGCCCGTGCGCTGGCCACCCACCCGCGCATTGCCGAGCGATTGCGGCAATTCGGCTGGGGCCGTGTTGTTTTGGTGCCCGCAGCCCTGGACGAGCAGTCCAAATCGATAAAATTGCTGACATGAACCCTCACCCCGACACCGCCCCCCCCGACACGTCAGTAGCGCAGGCTCAACCGAGGTCGTGGACGGTTTGGGTGGCTTTGGGCGTGGCGGTGCTGGCCTTGTTCGCGGCGCTCATGGTGTGGCAAAAGTTGTCGCGCGTTCAGGAGCAATTGGCCCGGCAAAGCGCCGACGCTGGGCAGCAATCCCTCGAAGCCAAAGCCTGGGCCAAGCAGGCGCAAGACACGGTCAAAGACAGCGCTGCTCGCCTGGGCTTGGTGGAGACCCGGCTGGGCGAGGTGGCCTTGCAGCGCAGCCAGCTTGAGGAATTGATTCAAAGCCTGTCTCGCTCGCGGGATGAAAATTTGGTGGTGGACATCGAGGCCGCTTTGCGCATGGCGCAGCAACAGACCCAGCTGACGGGCAGTTTGGAGCCTTTGTTGGCAGCGCTCAAAAGCGCGCAGCAGCGCATGCAGCGGGCCGCGCAACCGCGCTTGGCCCCGGTGCAGCGCGCCATCGAAAAAGATTTGGAGCGCTTGCGCAGTCAGCCCCCCCTGGATTTGCCGGGCCTGCTGATCCGCTTGGACGAAGGGGTGGCGCTGGCCGATGCGCTGGTGTTTGCCAGCCAGGCGCCGGTGGTGGCGGCTGCGCCGCGCAGCGGGGCGGCTGAGCCTTTGTCGCCCCACGCGCCTTGGTGGGGCGCGGGGTTCAGGCAGCTGGGGGAGCAGTTGTTGGGCTTGGTGCGCATCAGCCGCATCGATGCCCCAGAGGCCATGTTGCTGTCGCCCGAGCAGCTTTACTTTGTGCGTGAAAACATCAAGCTCAAGCTGCTCAACGCCCGTCTGGGTCTGCTGGCACGCCAGCTCGAGGCGGCCCGCGCTGACATGGCCGGCGTGGCTGCTGCGGTGCGACGCTACGCCGATGCCAGCTCGCGCAAAACGGGGCAAATGCTGCAGTTGCTGGAGCAGGCGCAACAACAGAGCAAAACTGGCGAAGTGCCGCGTCTGGATGCCTCGCTGGCGGCCTTGGCCACAGCGGCGGCAGGAAGGTAAACCGCCATGCGTGCCGCACTTTGGCTGATGGGCTTGTTTGCGCTGGCGGTGGCCGGGGCTTGGCTGGCGGGCAACAACCATGGCTCGGTGGCCTTGTTTTTGTCGCCTTACCGGGTCGATGTGTCGCTCAACCTGGTGCTGCTTTTGTTGGGCGGTTTGGTCTTTGTGCTGCTGCTGGTGCAGCGGGCGCTGTCGGCCTTGCTGTCTTTGCCGCGTGAGGCGCAACGCTGGCGCTTGCAACAAAAAGAGCGTGCCGCTCATGCGGCTTTGCTCGACGCCATGGGGCATTTCATGGCCGGTCGGTTTTTGCGGGCACGCAAAGCGGCCGAAGCGGTGTTGACCAAAGAGGACGCTTTGAGCGCCGCCGACCAAAAGCTCGGACACGCCCTGGCCTTGCGGTCTTTGGCGCATGTCATGGCCGCTGAATCGGCCCACGCCTTGCAAGACAAGCCCTTGCGCGAAACGCATTTGGCCCAGGCCCTGAGCGAGGCCAACCGGGCCTTTGGCTCGGAGCGCCAGACATTGCTGGAGGGCATCCAGCTGCGTGCCGCACGCTGGCTGATCGATGACCGCGACGCACCCGCCAGCTTGGAGCAACTTCGCCAATTGCCGCTGTCTGTGGGGCGGCGTACCGTGGCCATGCGCCTGCAACTCAAGGCCGCCCGTTTGGCCGGCCAAAACGCACAGGCCCTGGACACGGCCTTGCTGTTGGCCAAGCACCGCGCTTTCAGCCCCACGGCTGCGCACAGCTTGGTGCGCGGTCTGGTGCAAGAGTTGATTGCCGGCACGCACGACGACAAGGCGCTCGAAAAACTCTGGCTGTCGCTGCCTGCGGTGCAACGCGCTCAACCCGAGGTGGCCGAACTGGCGGCTTCGCGCTGGGTGCAATTGGGGGGCAGTCCGGTGCAGGCGCGCCAATGGTTGCTGCCCGTGTGGGACGCCATGCAAAGCGCCCAACCCCGTTGGGGTGATGCGCCCATGCAGCGCCTGGTGCGTGGTGTGGAGGCCACCTTGCGCGATGCGCAATCGCCCGATGCCCGCCCTTGGCTGTCACGCATCGAGGCCGCCCAGCAAGCCCGGCCTTCTGAACCCCACCTCCAATATTTGGCTGGCATGGCCTGCTTGCGCCACCAGCTGTGGGGCAAAGCCCAGACTTTGCTGGCGCAGTCGGTCAAAGGGCTGCAAGACGCCCGCATGAAGCGCCAGGCGTGGACTGCTTTGGCCGAACTGGCTGAGCAGCGGCAAGACACCGTTGCCGCTTTGCAGGCCTGGAAGCAAGCGGCGCAGCAAGCCTGAGACCGAATGACGGTGGTCAGACCCACGGCGTCCTCGCGCGTCGTGGTTGTGCATGGCGACAGGGCTTGCACTGCCTGGCCGCCTGGCCAGGTGGCTGAGAACACATTTAGACAGGCATAAAAAAACCGAACCCTCAGGTCCGGTTTTTTTTGTACAGCGGGTCAGACTGACCGCAGTCAGTCTGACGCCTCAGGGCATCAGAACGGCAAGTTCATGTCCTTGAGGTCTTTGCGGGTTTCAACCAGCACCAGAGGGCCTTCGCTGACGACCACGGCGGCCGGGCGCTCGCGGGGCACGTGCACCGCTTTGGGTTCGGCTGCAATGGCCGCTTGCACTGCGGCGATCTTGGCCGAGTCGGAGTTGACCCATTGAAGACCGGAGCCGCTGGCGATCTGCTGGAGATTGTCCATGGGCAGCTCATAGCGGCCGACGCGGGGCATGCCCTCAGCTGCGGCAGATGCCGCAGGCGTGGCTGCTGGTGCTGCTGCTGGCGTTTGAGCGCGGGGCGGGGCTGCAGCAGGCTGCTCGGCGGTGGGCGCTGGCTGAACCGGGGCCACTGCTGGTGCAGCAGCTGGCGCTGGAGCAGCAGTTGACGCAGCAGTTGGTGCTGCGCTGGTCAACTCAGCCTGTGGGGCTGCTTGCGCAGACTCAGGCGCAGCTGTTTGGGCGGCAGACTGGCTGGCGGCACGTTGCTCAAAGTAGGAGCGTTGTGGGCGCTCGCTGGCTTCGTCGGCATGTGACGCTGTGTGTGTCGTTGCTTGTGACACGGAGGCCGTAGAGGCGTCGCTTTGGGACTCATGGGCTTCGCCTTCAGCACGGCCTTCGCCCGAGCGTTCGCGGCGGTCACGGCCGTAGCGGTCGCGTGAGCGGCGCTCACGGCGTTCGCCGTTTTCAGGGGCGGCGTTGGCGTCTTGGCCCACAGCAGCTGCGTTGTCCTGGCCATCCACGGGGGCGAGGTTGGCGCTCAAGTCGGCGTTGTCGCCCTGGTTGGGTGCGCGTTGCTCTTGGCGGCGCTCACCACGTTCACCACGTTCACGGCGTCCACCTTCAGCGCGCTCACCGCGTTCACGGCGACCCCCTTCGCTGCGCTCGCCACGTTCACCACGGGCGGGGCGCTCGGTGCGGGTGTCGGTGCCTTCACCAGTGTTTTCTGGGTTGGGCAGCGATTCGCGGGGCTCGCCGCGTTCACGCCGACCGCCACGTTCGCCACGCTCCCCACGTTCTTGGCGGGGAGGGCGCTGTTCGCCTTCCACTTTGTCGCCACGGCCTTCGCCTGCTGGGCGGCGGCCACCACGGCCTTCGCCAGATGCGCCTTCCACGCGTTCGGCGCGCTCGCCGCCACGGCCACCACGGCGGCCATCGCGGCCACCTTCTCGACTGCCTTCTCGACTGCCTTCTCGACTGCCTTCTCGGCCCCCATCACGACCACCATCGCGGCGGCCATTTCGGGCTTCGCGCGGCTTTTCTTCTTTTTTGTCCGTCACCGCCGGCGCAGCGGCGTCGCCGCCACCGAACAGGTTTTTGATCCAGCCAAAGAAACCACCGCTGGCGGCAGGCGCAGCGGCCACCGCAGGCTTGGCCTTGGCCGCAGCGGGTGCGGGTTCTGGCTTGGGCGGAGCAATCGGCGCAGGCGCATCGGGGAGCACACCCTTGATGACGGGAGTTTGCTTATTGGTCGGCTCTTGCGAGCGGCGCGTCACGGTGGTCGCATCCTCCACGACCTCGGCCATGTTGTAGCTCGCTTCAATGCGGTCCAGACGCGGGTCGTCGTGCTTCAAGCGCTCGAGCTTGTAGTGCGGGGTTTCCAAAGATTTGTTGGGCACCAGCAGCACGTTGATGCGTTGTTGCAACTCGATCTTGGCGATCTCGGGACGCTTTTCGTTCAGCAAGAAAGAAGCCACTTCGACCGGCACTTGCGCGTACACAGCGGCGGTGTTGTCCTTCATGGATTCTTCTTGGATGATGCGCAAAATTTGCAGCGCCGAGCTTTCGGTGTCGCGGATGTGGCCCGCGCCGCCGCAACGTGGGCAGGGGATGGACGCACCTTCAGACAGGGCAGGCTTCAAGCGTTGGCGGCTCATTTCCATGAGGCCAAACTTGCTGATGGTGCCGAACTGCACGCGGGCACGGTCTTGGCGCAGCGCGTCGCGCAGGCGGTTCTCGACCTCGCGGCGGTTCTTGCTTTCTTCCATGTCGATGAAGTCGATGACGATCAGGCCGCCCAGATCGCGCAGGCGCATCTGGCGGGCCACTTCGTCAGCGGCTTCGAGGTTGGTGCGGGTGGCGGTTTCTTCGATGTCGCCGCCCTTGATGGCGCGGGCCGAGTTCACGTCCACCGACACCAAGGCTTCGGTGTGGTCGATCACGATGGCGCCGCCCGAAGGCAGTTGCACGGTGCGGGCATAGGCCGACTCGATCTGGTGCTCGATCTGGAAGCGGCTGAACAGCGGTGCATCGTCGCGGTAGCGCTTCACGCGGGGGGCGAACTCGGGCATCACGTGGCTCATGAACTGCTGAGCCTGGTCGTAGATGTCGTCGGTGTCGATCAGGATGTCGCCGATGTCGTTGTTGAAATAGTCACGAATCGCGCGGATCACCAGCGACGACTCTTGGTAAATCAAGAAAGCGCCTTTGCCTTGTGTGGCGCCGTCAATCGCGGTCCACAGCTTGAGCAGGTAGTTCAGGTCCCACTGCAGCTCGGGCGCAGAGCGGCCAATGCCTGCGGTGCGCGCGATGATGGACATGCCCTTGGGGTAGTCCAGCTGGTCCATCGCCTCTTTGAGCTCAGCGCGGTCGTCGCCCTCGATGCGGCGGCTGACGCCACCGCCACGGGGGTTGTTGGGCATCAGCACCACATAACGGCCAGCCAGGCTGACGAAGGTGGTGAGGGCCGCACCTTTGTTGCCGCGCTCTTCTTTTTCGACCTGCACCAAGAGGGACTGGCCTTCTTTGATGACGTCTTGGATGCGCGCTTGGCTGACGGACACGCCTTCAGCAAAGTATTGGCGCGAGATTTCTTTGAAGGGCAAAAAGCCGTGACGGTCTTCGCCGTAGTCCACAAAGCAAGCTTCGAGCGAGGGCTCGACGCGGGTCACAACGGCTTTGTAAATGTTGCCCTTGCGTTGCTCGCGGCCTTCAATTTCGATTTCGTAGTCGAGGAGTTTTTGTCCATCGACGATGGCCAGGCGGCGCTCTTCAGCTTGCGTGGCGTTGATCAGCATCCGTTTCATGATGCGTTCCTTTTTTATCAGTGTCGGCCATGCAGGGCAGTCTCAGACTGCGCGCGCACGGCACGGTTAACAACCGACCCATGACGGGTCCACGTTGCCACAAGCTGACACCAAGAAACGAAGGGAATTGCCGTAGGCGAACGCCACTCAGCAGAGCAAAGGCTCTGGAATGGGGTTCAGGGCGCGTGGATGGGGCGAGCTCAGGGGGGTGTTCAGGTGTGTCCACTGCCGCAGGCGTTCTGCGGTGTCCAGGACAGGTTCGGCAACGCAGGGCATGACGTGCGCCAGCGTTGGCTTGGTAAGCCACGTCAGCCAGGTCAGCAAGGTTCCAAACAACACAACCATCTCGCTTTGATCCGTTCAGCAGCCCATTCGGAGGGAAGAAGCTGCTGAACTTGGGTATTCCGTATCGGTGTTTCAGGGTGTCGGCCCATCCTCCGGGGTGCTTGGCCACTGTGGGCTCGGGGCCTTCAGTTTGCCAATCGTGCCGGGGGGCGGCATCGACCTTCTGGCGAGGCTTGCCGTGGTGGGTGGACTAAACTCCTGTCCTCAGGAATTCATTTCCATTCAAATCAACCACTTACAGCCAAAAGCCAGTGAATCACATTATAGGGGCCAAGTCGGGTGTTTCTGCGCCCGCAGTCAAATGGCTGGTCGTGGACGAGGATTCAGCCGGACAGCGCTTGGACAACTTTTTGATGCGCCACCTCAAGGGGGTGCCCAAAACCCATGTTTACCGGATCATCCGCAGTGGCGAGGTGCGCATCAACAAAGGTCGATGCAGCGCGGACAGCCGGGTCGAGGCGGGCGACGAAGTGCGGCTGCCCCCGGTGCGCATTTCAGACAAAGTGGCTGAAAAAGCCGCCAAACCGGCTCCGAGCCGGGAGTTTCCACTACTTCTGGAAGACGAGAGTTTGCTGGCCATCGACAAGCCCGCCGGCGTGGCGGTGCATGGCGGCTCGGGTGTGAGTTTTGGCGTGATCGAGCAGCTGCGCCAGGCCCGACCCCAGGCCAAACTGCTGGAACTGGTGCACCGGCTGGACCGGGACACCAGCGGCATTTTGCTGGTGGCCAAAAAGCGCAGCGCCCTTAAACACCTGCAAGACCAGTTTAGAGAACGCGAGACGGGCAAGACTTATCTGGCACTGGTGCAGGGCGAATGGCCCGACAAGCTCAAAGTGATTGACCAGCCTTTGCACAAATTCCTGTTGCCCGGCAAAGAGGGTGTCGAAGGTGAGCGGCGGGTCAAAGTGACCACGCCCGAAGACCCGAACGGCATGCGTTCCATCACGCTGGTCAAGGTGTCCGAACGCCTGGCGGGGGCCACCTTGCTCGAAGTCACCATCAAGACGGGGCGCACGCACCAGATCAGGGTGCATTTGGCGAGCAACGGGCACCCGATTGCCGGGGACGACAAATACGGCGACTTTGAATGGAACAAAAACCTGCAAAAACAAGGTTTCAAACGCATGTTCTTGCATGCCTGGCGTTTACAGTTCAACCACCCGGTGTCGGCCGAGCGCGTGGCGCTGCAGGCCCCATTGCCACCGGAACTCCAGCAGCACATTGACCAAATTCGCCCCCATGTCTGATTTTCGCCCCCGCCAGTTTGACCTGATCGCCTTCGATTGGGACGGCACCTTGTTCGATTCGACCGCCATCATCACCCGCTGCATCCAATTGGCCACGGTCGATGTGGGGGGCGCCATGCCCAGCCGCGAAGCCGCTTCTTATGTGATTGGCATGGCCCTGATGCCTGCGCTGGCCCATGCCGCGCCCGATGTGCCGCCTGAAAAGTACCCCGAGTTGGGGGTGCGTTACCAGCACCATTACCTCAAGCACCAAAACGACATCAGCCTGTTTGAAGGCGTTTTGCCCTTGTTGGCCGACCTGAAGGCACGCCACCATTGGGTGACGGTGGCCACTGGCAAAAGCCGTCGGGGTCTGGACGAGACTTTGCAGGCTGTGGAGCTGCGCCATGTGTTCGATGGTTCACGCACGGCTGACGAAACCGCTGGCAAGCCCCATCCGCGCATGCTGCACGAGTTGATGCGTGAATTTGGCGTCGAGCCTGAGCGTACGTTGATGATTGGCGACACCACCCACGATTTGCAAATGGCCTTGAACGCCGGTTGTGCCAGCGTGGGGGTGAGTTATGGCGCGCACGAGCCCACTGCCTTTGCGGCGCTGCAGCCGCGCCATGTGGCGCACTCTGTGGCCGACTTGCACGACTGGCTGCTGCAGCACGCTTGAAGCAGGGAGTTGCCGCGTGGAGCCACTGATTCCTTTGTGTCGCAGCGCCGATCTGGTCGATTCTGGCTTGGCTGTGCCCTTTGATGTGGTGTATGCCGGACAGACTTGCCGTGCGTTTGCCATCCGCTTTCAGGGGCAGCCCTACGCGTATGTGAACCGCTGCAGCCATGTGGCGATGGAGCTGGACTACCAGCCTGACCGCTTTTTTGACGCGACGGGCCTTTGGCTGGTGTGCGCCACCCACGGCGCGACTTTTCGCCCCGATACGGGCGCCTGTGTGGGCGGCCCCGGTCGAGGCGGTTTGATCAAAATTGACCTGAGCGAGCACGGGGGAGTGGTGCACTGGCATACTGCCTACGACCTGAAACCCTTTGAATTTTGAGCATGCAAGACACACAGAACCCAGAGGCCCTTCAGCCCACGCCCGAGCCCGCCCTTGCACAGACGCAAGCAGCCCAAACCGTTCTTGAACAACTGGCGTTTGCCAACTTGAAGGAGCAGCAAACCGCACGCCGCTGGAAAAACGGGTTTCGCCTGGCTTGGCTGGTGTTTCTGGTGGTGGTCTTTGGGATCTTGTTCAGCCGCAATGCACCCACGGCCGACCTCAGCGAGCCGCACACCGCCATGGTGTCGATCAAAGGTGAAATCGGCTCGGAGGGCGAGGGCAGCGCCGAAAACGTCATGTCCGCCATGCGCGCGGCGCTCGAAGACTCGGGCTCGCAAGCGCTGGTCTTGCTCATCAACTCGCCGGGCGGCAGCCCAGTGCAGGCGGGTTTGATCAACGACGAAATCCTGCGCCTCAAAAAGTTGCACAACAAACCCATCTATGCCGTGGTCGAGGAGTCTTGTGCTTCGGCGGCTTATTACATCGCGGCGGCAGCGGACAATATTTATGTCGACAAAGCCAGCATCGTGGGCAGCATCGGTGTGTTGATGGACGGCTTTGGGTTCACGGGCTTGATGGACAAGCTGGGCGTCGAGCGCCGATTGATGACGGCGGGTGAAAACAAGGGTTTCATGGACCCGTTCAGCCCCCAAACTGACGCCCAGCGCAAGCACGCACAGGCCATGCTCAATCAAATCCACCAGCAGTTCATTGCCGTGGTCAAGCAAGGCCGGGGTGATCGTTTGAAGGAAACGCCCGACATGTTCTCGGGCTTGTTTTGGACCGGCCAGCAAGCGGTAGACATGGGATTGGCCGACGCTCTGGGCAGCTTGGACAGCGTCGCCCGCGACGTGGTCAAGGCCGAAGATGTGGTTGATTACACCCGCCGCGAAAACGTGGCCGAACGCCTGGTCAAGCGCTTTGGCGCTGCCCTGGGCGAGGGCGCTGTGCAGGCCATGCGCCGCGTGCCTGGCCTGCGCTGATCCTGCGGGGTCTCAGGGGCCGATGGCGTACACCGCCGGGGTGTGCCCATCGGGGCCGGTCAGGCCCTTTTTCCAGGCGGCCACGGTGTGGCTTTGAATTTTGGCGCTGGGCAGTGTCAGGCCACTGGCAATCGACAGCCGTGTGCCGCCTTGCAAGGCTTGCACCAAAGCGCTGAGCATCGCAGCGTTGCGGTAGGGTGTTTCGATCCACATCTGGGTTTGCCCAGTTTTGTGAGCCAGTAGTTCCAACTGCTTGATCCGCGCCGCTCGCTCAGCCCCGTCTTGCGGCAGGTAGCCCACAAAAGCAAAATTTTGCCCGTTCAAGCCACTCGCGGCCAAGGCCAGCAGCAGCGAGACGGGGCCGACCAGTGGCAGCACTTCAAGGCCCAGATCGTGCGCAGCACGCACCACCGAGCTGCCCGGGTCGGCCACGGCGGGCATGCCCGCTTCGCTGACCAAACCCACGTCATGCCCTTGCAGGGCGGCTGCCAGCATGGGGCGGGCGTCAAAGCCGCCGCTTTGGTGGTCGCCTTTTTTGTGCACTTCGCGCGGCAGTTCGGTGATTTGTTGCGACTGAATTGGGGCTGCCAGCGCGTGCACCTCGCCCACCCGTTTGAGGAAGGCGCGGGTTGACTTGGCGTTTTCAGTGATCCAGTGCTGCACCTGTGCTGTGGCCAGCAGGGTGGATTCGGGCAAAGTTTGCTGAATGGGGGGCTGCACCGCGCAGCCAAAATCCAGAGGGGTGGGCACCAGCAGCAGGCGACCGCGTGGGTTGGGGCGGGTGTTCACAGCAACGTCACTCCGGCGGCGCGCAGCATGCGGGCTGTGCGGATCAAGGGCAGGCCGATCAGGGCGGTCGGGTCGTCGTTGTCGATGGATTCCAGCAGCGCGATGCCCAGGCCCTCGCTCTTGGCGCTGCCTGCGCAGTCGTAGGGTTTTTCGGCTTGCAGGTAGTTCTCGATCGCGTCGTCGCTCAGGTCGCGAAACTGCACGCGCACAGCGGCCAGATCGACTTGCTCAAAGCCGGTGGCCAGGCAGACCACGGCCAATGCCGTTTGAAAAACCACAGTTTGGCCACGCATTTGGCGCAGCTGCTGCACGGCCCGCGCGTGTTCTCCGGGCTTGCCCAGGGGCTGGCCAGCCAGATCCGCCACTTGGTCTGAGCCAATCACCACGGCCTCTGGAAAGCGGGCGGCCACGGCGTGGGCCTTGGCCAGTGCCAGGCGCAAAGCCAGAGCGCGCGGGGCTTCGCCAGGCGATGGGGTTTCGTCCACGTCGGGCGCTGCGACGTCAAAAGGCAGCTGCAGACGCGACAGCAATTCGCGCCGGTAGCGCGAGGTGGAGCCCAGCACGACAGGGCGGCTCGCGTGGGGTGGGGTGTTTTGATGGATGTTCTGACGCATGGTGCGATTCTCTTACACTGCACGGATGGAGAAAAAATTCGACCCCTCTCACCTGGATGTCAAAGCCTTCGCCCAGAGCGCAGGTGTGCTCGAAGGCGCTACGCCCCTGGGCCAATGGCCTCGCGTGATGGACGAGCAGACGGCGGCCATGGACGACGACACGTTGGTGCGCTGGCGGCTGCAAGGCCGCACCGAGCCCGCCACAGGAGGGGCCGACGAAATTTGGCTTGACCTGACGGCCGAAGTGGCCTTGCCCATGCAGTGCCAGCGCTGCCTGACGCCTGTTTCTGCACCCGTCCTGGCAGAGCGCTCCTTTCGCTTTGTGGCCGACGAGGCCACGGCGGCGGCCCTGGATGACGAGTCAGAGGAAGATATTTTGGTGCTCAGCCGTGAGTTTCATGGGCTGGAGTTGGTGGAGGACGAGCTGATCATGGCCTTGCCCTTGGTGCCCATGCATGAGGTGTGCCCTGTCGCCGTCCAAATGGAAGCGGCTGACCCTGAAGTCGATGCGGCTCAGGCGCGCCCCAACCCATTTGCAGCGCTGGCCAGTCTCAAAAAATTACCTTCTGCATGAAGTTGTGTCAGGGGGAGGCTGAGTGGCCTGGCTTCGGCTATAATTTGTAGCTTCGCTTGGTGATGACCCTCATCCGAGCGACTCGTCCATTAACCAGAAGCTGCGCCTTTGCACGAATAGCGCGGCCTCCCAGCTTTCAAGGAGCCATCATGGCTGTTCAGCAAAACAAAAAGTCGCCCTCCAAGCGTGGCATGCACCGTTCGCACAATGCACTGAATGTGCCCGGTATCGCTGTGGAACCCACCACCGGTGAAACCCACCTGCGTCACCACATCAGCCCCAACGGTTTTTACCGTGGTCGCCAGGTGTTGAAAAACAAGTCTGAAGCCTGATCGGCGTCAGCCCTCAAGCCTGAACAGGCCCGAGGCTACTGATAAGGTAGCATCGGGCTTTTGTTTTTTTGCGCCACCGTTTTAGCGCTTGCCGTCCTTCATGAATACCCAAACACCGATCACCTTGGCTGTCGACTGCATGGGGGGCGACCACGGCCCCCGCGTGACGTTGGCGGCTTGCCGTCGGTTGCTGGCGGCTCGCCCAGAGGCCCGCTTGCTGTTGGTGGGGCGTGTGGAGGCCTTGTCCGGATGGACGGACCCGCGTGGCCAGATCGTGCCTGCGACCGAAGTGGTCGAAATGGACGACCCGCTGGAACTGGCGCTGCGCAAGAAAAAAGATTCATCCATGCGTGTGGCCATCGAGCAGGTGCGTGATGGCAAAGCCGGTGCAGTTGTCTCTGCGGGCAACACGGGCGCATTGATGGCGATTGCCCGTTATGTGCTCAAAACCATGGACGGCATTGACCGCCCGGCCATTGCAGGCCAAATGCCCAACTTCAAGGGCGGCGGTACCACCATGCTGGACCTGGGGGCCAATGTCGACTGCACGCCCGAGCATTTGTTGCAGTTTGCGGTGATGGGCTCGGCCTTGGTTTCGGTGCTGCAAAACAAGGAGCAGCCCAGCGTGGGCTTGCTCAACATCGGTGAAGAAGCCATCAAAGGCAACGAGATCATCAAAAAAACCGGAGAATTGCTCCGATCGGCGGGCAGTGCTGGCGATTTGAACTTCCACGGCAACGTTGAAGGCAATGACATTTTCAAAGGCACCGTCGACATCGTGGTGTGCGATGGCTTTGTGGGCAATGTGGCACTCAAAGCCAGCGAAGGCCTGGCGACGATGATCGGTGGCTTCTTGAAAAACGAGTTTTCGCGCAATATCTTCACCAAAATCGCTGCAATTTTTGCTTATCCTGTTTTATCTGCCTTTAAACACCGTGTGGATCACCGCCGTTACAACGGCGCGGCTTTGCTGGGTTTGAGGGGGCTGGTGTTCAAGAGCCATGGCTCGGCTGACGAGGTGGCTTTCGAGACGGCCTTGGTCCGGGCTTATGATGCGTCCCGAAACCAATTGCTGGACCGCGTTCGTGAACGCATTGCCCATGCCGCCCCTTTGTTGTTGGGCGAGCAGGCAGAGCGTGCAGAACCAGCGGTCACCCCTGTATGAGAATTTACTCCCGCATTCTGGGCACTGGCAGCTATTTGCCAGAAAAACGCCTGACCAACGCCGACTTGGCCGCCGAACTGGCGCAGCAAGGCGTTGAAACTTCCGACGAATGGATCGTGGAGCGCACCGGCATCCGTGCCCGCCACTTTGCGGCCAGCACACAAGGCAGCAGCGATCTGGCAACCGAAGCGGCCCGCCGCGCCATCGAAGCCGCTGGCATCACGGCGCACGATCTGGACCTGATCATCGTGGCCACATCGACCCCGGACATGGTGTTCCCTTCGGTGGCCACCATGGTGCAAAACAAATTGGGCGCAGCGGGTTGCCCTGCGTTTGACGTGCAAGCCGTGTGTACCGGCTTTATTTATGCCGTCAGCATCGCGGACGCCATGATCCAGTCGGGTGCCGCCAAGCGTGCCTTGGTGATTGGCGCAGAAGTGTTCAGCCGCATTTTGGATTTCAAGGACCGCACCACCTGTGTGCTGTTCGGGGACGGCGCAGGGGCTGTGGTGCTCGAGGCGTCTGAGCAGCCGGGCATTTTGGCCACCGACATCCACGCCGATGGCAAGCACCGCGATATTTTGTGCGTGCCTGGCCATGTCTCGGGTGGCCAGGTGTTGGGAGATCCGGTCCTCAAAATGGACGGGCAGGCTGTGTTCAAGTTGGCGGTGCGTGTGCTCGAAGAAACCGCCCGCGCCAGCCTGGCCAAAGCCAATTTGCAAGACACCGACATCGACTGGCTGATCCCGCACCAAGCCAATATTCGCATCATGCAAAGCACGGCCAAAAAACTCAAAACACCCGACGAAAAAGTGGTGGTCACGGTGGACCAGCATGGCAATACCTCGGCCGCTTCCATCCCGCTGGCGCTGGACACCGCTGTGCGCGATGGGCGCATTCAGCGTGGCCAGACCCTCATGCTCGAAGGCGTGGGCGGGGGCTTCACCTGGGGCTCGGTGCTCGTGCGCTATTGATGCGCGCGCATGGCTTGGCACGCGTTTGACAGGCCCAGGTCAGCGATGCGCGGCACCCTCAACCGGTTCGACCCGTTTCCCCCTTCAGTTCTGTTTCTTTCTTGATACAAAAATCGCATATGACCCCATTTGCTTTTGTTTTTCCTGGCCAAGGCTCCCAATCGGTGGGCATGCTCGATGCTTGGGGTGACCACCCTGTGGTGCTTGAAACCCTCAAAGAAGCCTCTGACGCCTTGGGCGAAGACTTGGCCCAACTGATCCATGAAGGCCCCAAACAAGCGCTGGCCATGACCACCAACACCCAGCCGGTGATGCTGGTGTCGGCGGTGGCCGCTTACCGCGCTTGGTTGGCCGAGGGCGGAGCAGCTCCTGCGGTCGTGGCGGGACATTCATTGGGCGAATACAGCGCCTTGGTGGCTTCGGGCGTCCTGACACTGGCCCAAGCCGCGCCGCTGGTGCGTTTGCGCGCCGCTGCCATGCAAGAAGCCGTGCCGGTGGGCGTGGGCGCCATGGCCGCCATTTTGGGTTTGGCCTCTGACAAAGTCATCGAAGGTTGCCACGCCGCGCAAGCCACATTTGCGGCTGGCAGCCCTGAGGTGGTCGAGGCGGTCAACTTCAACGACGCGGCGCAAACCGTGATCGCGGGCAGCAAAGCGGCGGTGGACAAAGCCTGTGACGTGCTCAAAGGCATGGGTGCCAAGCGCGCGCTGCTTTTGCCTGTCTCAGCCCCTTTCCATTCAAGCCTGATGAAGCCCGCCGCAGAAAAACTCCGCGACAAACTGGCCACATTGACTTTGGGTGCGCCGCAGATTCCGGTGCTCAACAACATCGATGTGGCGATCGAAACCGACCCTGACCGCATCCGCGATGCCCTGTACCGTCAGGCTTTTGGCCCCGTGCGCTGGGTCGAGTGCGTGCAGGCCATCAAGGCCCGTGGCGTGACCACTTTGGTCGAATGCGGCCCCGGCAAAGTGCTGGCGGGCATGACCAAGCGCATCGACGCAGAATTGACCGGTGTGGCGCTCTATGACCCCGCCACCCTGGCCGAAGTGAAAGGACTCCTCGCATGAGCAACACCCCCCAACAAGTGGCCTTGGTCACCGGCGCATCCCGAGGTATTGGCGCAGCCATTGCGTTGCATCTGGCCCAAGCCGGTTTTGCGGTCATCGGCACCGCCACCAGCGACGAAGGTGCTGCCAAAATCAGCCAAGCCTTGTCGGCTTTCCCCGGCAGCCGAGGTGCCAACCTCAACGTGAACGACGCGGCGGCAGGCGAGGCGTTGATTGACAGCATCGTCAAGGCGCACGGCGGCTTGCAGGTGCTGGTCAACAACGCGGGCATCACCCGCGACACGCTGGCCATGCGCATGAAAGACGACGACTGGGACGCGGTGCTGGACACCAACCTCAAGGCCGTCTTTCGCATGAGCCGCGCCGTCATTCGCCCCATGATGAAGCAGCGCTATGGCCGCATCATCAGCATCACCAGCGTGGTGGGTGCGTCCGGCAACCCCGGTCAAGCCAATTACGCCGCCGCCAAGGCGGGTGTGGCGGGCATGACCCGTGCGCTGGCCCGCGAGTTGGGCAGCCGCAACATCACCGTGAACTGTGTGGCCCCCGGTTTCATCGACACCGACATGACTGCCGGCCTGCCGGAAGAACAACACAAAGCCTTGTTGGCCCAGATTCCTCTGGGCCATTTGGGCCAACCCGAAGACATTGCTCACGCGGTGGCCTACTTGGCCTCCAGCCACGCGGGCTATGTCACCGGACAAGAATTGCATGTCAATGGTGGCATGTTCATGGCCTGATTTTCCGGAAACCCCTTCCGGACAGGTAAAATCTTCATTTTTCACAACCCTCAGAGGGACCCCATGAGCGATATCGAAGCACGTGTCAAGAAAATCATTGCTGAACAACTCGGCGTTGAAGAGTCACAAGTCACCAACGAAAAAGCCTTCGTGGCCGATTTGGGTGCCGACTCCCTGGACACGGTGGAACTGGTGATGGCACTCGAAGACGAGTTCGGCATTGAGATTCCTGACGAAGACGCAGAAAAGATCACCACGGTGCAAGCCGCGATCGACTACGCACAAAGCAAAAAGGCCTGATAGCCCATGACCCGGCGCCGCGTTGTTGTCACGGGTTTGGGATGCATCAGCCCCGTGGGCAACACGGTGGCGGACGCATGGTCCAATCTGCTCGCCGGACAATCCGGCATCGGTCTGATCACCAGATTCGACACTTCGGCCATGGCCTGCAAGATCGCGGGCGAAGTGAAGAACTTTGATCTGGAGTCCTACATGTCCGCCAAAGAAGCGCGGACCATGGACACTTTCATCCATTTTGGAATTGCTGCTGCCGCTCAGGCTGTGGCCGATTCTGGCTTGGCCGTTGGCGAAGCACTGGAACATGAAGAAGCCTGCCGCATCGGTGTGGTGATTGGCTCGGGCATTGGTGGTTTGCCGATGATCGAGGCCACCCAGATCGAATACGCAGCGCGCGGCGCTCGCCGCATCTCCCCATTTTTTGTGCCGGCCTCGATCATCAACATGATCTCTGGTCACGTGTCCATGCGTTTCGGCTTCAAAGGCCCGAACTTGGCCGTGGTCAC
Source organism: Limnohabitans sp. (assembly GCA_024641725.1). Taxonomy (GTDB): domain Bacteria; phylum Pseudomonadota; class Gammaproteobacteria; order Burkholderiales; family Burkholderiaceae_C; genus Limnohabitans_A. The sequence goes on from JAHECM010000021.1 coordinate 25,173, forward strand.
CGCCTGCACCACCGGTCTGCACAGCATCGGCGAAGCGGGCCGCCTGATCGAATACGGCGATGCAGATGTGATGATCGCTGGCGGTTCCGAAGCCACCACCTCGCCCTTGGGCGTCGGTGGCTTTGCCGCTATGCGTGCCTTGTCGACCCGCAACGACGACCCTGCAGCGGCTTCACGCCCTTGGGACCGCGACCGCGACGGCTTTGTGCTGGGCGAGGGCGCTGGTGTGATGGTGCTCGAAGAGTACGAACACGCCAAAGCCCGTGGCGCCAAGATTTATGCCGAACTGACCGGCTACGGCATGAGCGCCGATGCGGGCCACATGACCGCGCCCAGCATGGACGGCCCGCGCCGCGCCATGGTCAATGCCATGCGCAACGCAGGAGTCAATGCCGATCAAGTGGACTACTTGAACGCGCACGGCACCTCCACCCCCTTGGGTGATGTGAACGAAACCAATGCCATCAAGGCGGCGCTGGGCGACCACGCCAAGAAGATGGTGGTCAGTTCCACCAAGTCCATGACCGGTCACCTCTTGGGTGGCGCCGGGGGCATTGAGAGCGTGTTCACCGTGCTGGCGTTGCACCACCAAAAAGTGCCGCCAACGATCAACCTGGTCAATCAAGATCCGGAGTGCGATCTGGACTACTGCGCCAACACGGCCCGGGACATGAAGATCGAAGTGGCTGTCAAAAACAACTTCGGTTTCGGCGGCACCAACGGCACATTGGTGTTCAAACGCATCTGACCCGAAGGCAGCTTGATGCGCAGCGCCCCGCCAGTGGTTTTCCCTGCGGGGCGTTTTCGTTGGGGGCCCGGCGGGGCGGTGCTGGCGGGTGCTTTGTGTGCCATCGCTTTGGGCCTATGGCAATCGGCGGTGCAAGCACCCCTGCAGACAAGCTTGCTGATCTGGAGTGTCTGGGTGGGCGCGGCGGTGCTGTCTGCATTGCTGGGGCGGCGCGAGTTTGCTGTGCCAAAGGGCGCTTTGAACTGGGACGGTGCCGAATGGCTTTGGCAAGCCGAGGCGCTGCCCGACCGCCCCGTGCGCTTGTCTGTGCTCTTGGATGGCGGGGCATTTTTGCTGGTCTCAGTCAGGGAAGAGGCGGGTGCGCAAGGCGGTGTTGATACACGCTTTTACGGCTGTTTGAGCCGCAGCCATGCCCCTGAGCAATGGCACGGCTTGCGTTGCGCTGTATATTGCCGCATGCCATCCGAGGAGGTGGGTGCAGGCCATCGCCAAAGCCCTTGAGCTTGGCAGTCTCGCCCCTACCTACCCCCAGGCAATGCACTTGATCAGGAGGTTGCGTGATTTATACCGTTTTGAAAAAAGGGGCCGTTGGCCTGTCACTTGTTGTGCTGGGTGCCGCAGGCCTCGGTGTTTATTCATCGGGCCAAGTCCACGCCCAAGCCGCGCCTGCGGTCGTCAAGGGCTTGCCGGATTTCACCGAGTTGGTGGAGCAGGTGGGGCCCTCGGTGGTCAATATCCGCACGATGGAAAAGGTGCGGGCTGCTTCCGCACCGAGCGCGCAAGACGAAGAAATGCAGGAGCTGTTCAAGAAGTTTTTTGGCGTGCCCATGCCCAGTGCGCCCAATGGTCCACGCCAGACACCTCGGCAAAACCGAGCCCAGCCTGAGGAGTCCCAGCCGCGTGGTGTGGGCTCGGGCTTCATCCTCACTGCCGATGGCTACATCATGACCAATGCCCATGTGGTGGATGGTGCCGACGAGGTGCTGGTCACCTTGACCGACAAACGCGAGTTCAAGGCGAAGATCATCGGGGCGGACAAGCGCACCGATGTGGCGGTGGTCAAGATCCAAGCCACGGGTTTGCCTGCGGTCAAAGTGGGCGATGTCAGCCGCCTCAAAGTGGGTGAGTGGGTCATGGCGATCGGGTCGCCATTTGGGCTCGACAACTCGGTCACTGCAGGCATCGTCAGTGCCAAGCAGCGAGACACAGGAGACTACCTGCCCTTCATCCAAACCGATGTGGCCATCAACCCCGGCAATTCGGGGGGGCCTTTGATCAACCTGCGCGGCGAAGTGGTGGGCATCAACAGCCAAATTTACTCACGCTCCGGCGGTTTCATGGGCATCTCCTTTGCCATCCCCATGGACGAGGCGGTGCGCGTGAGTGATCAATTGCGCGCCAGTGGCCGCGTCACCCGGGGCCGGATTGGCGTGCAGATCGACCAAGTCACCAAAGAGGTGGCGGAATCCATTGGTTTGGGCAAAGCGCAAGGCGTCTTGGTGCGTGGGGTTGAAGAGGGCTCGCCTGCCGAAAAGGCCGGCGTTGAAGCCGGAGACATCATCGTGCGCTTTGATGGCAAGGCGATTGACAAGGTCGCCGACCTGCCGCGCCTGGTGGGCAACACCAAGCCCGGCACCCGCGTGGGCATGACGGTGTTCCGCCGCGGGGCGAACAAGGACTTGTCGGTGACCGTGGCCGAAGTGGAGCTCGAAAAACCACTCGCCCAGCGCGGTGCCGACAAGAAAGCCCCCACGGTGACGGCTGAGACCTTGGGCTTGGTGGTGAGCGATTTGACCGATGCGATCAAAAAAGAACTGCGCGTGCGCGGTGGCGTGCGCGTGGAGTCAGCTGCTGACGCCGCTGCCCGGGCAGGCCTGCGCGAAGGGGACGTGATTTTGGCGGTGGCCAACGTCGAAGTGGGCTCGGCCCGGGAGTTTGAAGCTGTCATGGCCCGGGTGGACAAGAACCGGCCTTTGAACGTGTTGATCCGCCGAGGCGATGCCGCGCAGTACGTCCTGATCCGTCCAGGAAAGTGACACTGAGCCTTTGTCAAGAGTCCCCGAGCCCGGCGGGGACTTTTGATGCGCCAGCGCATTAAATTGTTCAAGCTCAAAAAATTCTTATCCACTTTTTGCAATTAAAAAAATGTTGGCGCTTGCTGACTTTTTATCTGCCTCATGCCGAATTTCGCTAAAATTCAGGCTCTTGATCCATCATTCATGGCATAAAGCGCAGGTCTGGATTCACGATGCGGGATGTTCAAGCACCGTCCACCGCCGATCCACAGACGACCCACAAGTTATTCATCCAGATATCCCGAGTGCTGTGAATAACTTGTTGATAAGTTTGGTGTTGTGTGACTGCAACGACCGGTCAAACAGGTTTGAGGGGCTTTGCGCGTGGGCCAATTTGCCTACAATGAAGCCCCAACCTTCGCAGTTGCCATAGATTGTTGGTTCAGGGCGCGTCACCACTCGACGCGCCCTTTTTTCTTATGGGGATCCCAGATCCTCAACGACTTGCAGAATGTCCTTGATGAATCACATCAGAAATTTCTCGATCATTGCGCACATTGACCATGGCAAATCCACGCTGGCCGATCGCTTGATTCAGCGTTGCGGAGGATTGGAAGCCCGCGACATGGAGGCGCAGGTGCTGGACTCGATGGACATCGAGAAAGAGCGCGGCATCACCATCAAAGCGCAGACCGCTGCACTGCACTACAAAGCCAAAGACGGCCAGGTCTACAACCTCAACCTGATCGACACCCCCGGGCATGTGGACTTCTCTTATGAGGTGTCTCGTTCGCTGTCTGCTTGCGAAGGCGCGCTGCTGGTGGTGGACGCCAGCCAAGGCGTGGAAGCGCAGACCGTGGCCAACTGCTACACCGCACTCGACTTGGGCGTGGAAGTGGTGCCCGTGCTCAACAAAATGGATCTGCCCAACGCCGATCCCGACAACGCCCGCGCCGAAGTCGAAGACGTGATTGGCATCGACGCCACCGACGCCATTCCCTGCTCGGCCAAGACCGGCATGGGCATTGACGAAATCCTCGAAGCGATTGTGGCCAAGGTGCCCGCCCCCACAGGCAACCCCGACGCGCCCTTGCGCGCCATGATCATCGACAGCTGGTTTGACAGCTATGTCGGTGTGGTCATGCTGGTGCGCGTGGTGGACGGCCAGTTGCTCAAAAACGAGCGCATCCGCATGATGGCCAGCAACGCCGTCTATGAGGCGGGCAGCTTGGGCGTCTTCACCCCCGCCAACGAAGCCCGCAACGCGCTCAAAGCGGGCGAGGTGGGCTACATCATCGCCGGCATCAAAGAGCTGCAAGCGGCCAAAGTGGGCGACACCGTCACCCTGGAAAAAAAGCTGCCCAACAACATGGGCCCCGCGACCGAGGCTTTGCCAGGCTTCAAAGAAATTCAGCCGCAGGTGTTTGCGGGCTTGTACCCGACCGAGGCCAACCAATACGATGGCCTGCGTGACGCCCTTGAAAAGCTCAAGCTCAACGACGCCTCACTGCACTACGAGCCCGAAGTCTCGCAGGCCTTGGGCTTTGGCTTTCGCTGTGGCTTCTTGGGTTTGCTGCACATGGAAATCGTGCAAGAGCGCCTAGAGCGCGAGTTTGACCAAGACCTGATCACCACCGCACCCAGCGTGGTGTACCAAGTGGTCCAGCCCGGTGGCGAAGTCGTGATGGTCGAGAACCCCTCCAAAATGCCCGATCAAGGCAAGCTGCAAGAGATCCGCGAGCCCATCGTCACGGTGCACCTGTACATGCCGCAAGACTATGTGGGCCCCGTCATGACGCTGGCCAACCTCAAGCGCGGCGTGCAAATGAACATGGCCTACCACGGCCGCCAGGTCATGCTGACCTATGAGATGCCGCTGGGCGAGATCGTGCTGGACTTTTTTGACAAGCTCAAATCGGTCAGCCGGGGCTACGCCTCCATGGACTACGAATTCAAAGAATTCCGTGCCTCTGATGTGGTCAAAGTGGACATTTTGCTCAACGGTGAAAAGGTTGACGCCTTGTCCATCATCGTGCACCGCAGCCAATCGCAGTACCGGGGTCGGGCGGTGGTGGCCAAGATGCGCGAGATCATCAGCCGCCAAATGTTCGACGTGGCCATTCAGGCCGCCATTGGGGCCAACATCATTGCCCGTGAGTCCATCAAGGCTTTGCGCAAAAACGTGTTGGCCAAATGCTATGGTGGCGACATTTCGCGCAAACGCAAACTGCTTGAAAAGCAAAAGGCGGGTAAAAAGCGCATGAAACAGATTGGCTCGGTCGAGGTGCCGCAAGAGGCATTCTTGGCGATTTTGCAGGTGGAAGATTGATGCAGTTTTTAACGTCTTTGGTGCTGGCCGCTTTTGTGAGCTACGCCGGTGCTTGGTACCTGGGTTTTCTGGAGGGCAACTTTGCCCTGCTCTTGTTGCTGGCCACGGTGGTGACCGGCATTTACTGGTTGGCTGAGCGCTTTCATTTTTTGCCCCAGCGTCAGGCGGCAGCGGCCCAACTTGAAGCCGCCACGGCACAACGGCGCAGCGAACTGGCCAAAATGGGCATCGACAAGGTGGACACCGACACCCGCGAAGCCCAAGAAAAACTGCTGATGCAGCCTTGGTGGCTGGACTGGACCGCGGGTTTGTTCCCCGTGATCGTGGTGGTGTTCATCCTGCGCTCGTTCTTGTTTGAGCCCTTCAAAATTCCTTCGGGCTCCATGATCCCGACGCTGCACATCGGTGACCTGATTTTGGTCAACAAATTCCACTACGGCGTGCGCTTGCCCGTGGCCAACATCAAGCTCACCGAAGGCACCCCCGTGCAGCGCGGCGACGTGATGGTGTTCCGCTTTCCGCCACGGCCCAGCCAGGACTACATCAAGCGCGTGGTGGGCATTCCGGGCGACGAAGTGGCCTACCTGAACAAAAAGCTGACCCTCAACGGCCAGCCCGTGCCCAGTGAAAACCTGCCGGACTACTTTGACGAATCCGTCATGCGCTACTTTAAGCATGAACGTGAAAGCCTGCCTGGCAAGACGCACCAGCTCATCGTGGACAACGAGCGCCCAGCCTTCATTCCTGGGGCGGACGAGTTTCCCTTCCGGTACCAGTGCCGCTACACCGTCGAGGGCGTGACCTGCAAGGTGCCCGCTGGCCACTACTTCATGATGGGCGACAACCGCGACAACTCGCTGGACTCCCGTTACTGGGGCTTTGTGCCCGACGCCAACATCGTGGGCAAAGCCTTCTTTGTCTGGATGAACTTTGGCAACCTCAAGCGCATTGGCGCTTTTGACTGACGTGGCCACCACCGATCTCTTGTCCGCGCTGCAAGTGCGCATTGGCTATGCCTTCCAGGCCCGCAATTTGTTGCAACAAGCGGTCACCCACCGCAGCTTCAGCGCCGACCACAACGAGCGCTTGGAGTTTTTGGGCGACTCGGTGCTCAACTTGTCGGTTGCCCACCTGTTGTTCGTGCAGCTGAGCGATCTGCCCGAGGGCGATCTGTCGCGGGTGCGGGCCAATTTGGTCAAGCAAGACACCCTGCACCAGCTGGCCGAACAATTGGATCTGTCCTCTGTGCTGCGTCTGGGCGAGGGCGAGCTGCGCTCGGGGGGGCAAAAACGCCCCTCCATCTTGGCCGACGCCTTGGAAGCCCTGATCGGTGCCGTTTATCTGGACGGCGGCTACCCGGCCGCCCAGGGTTTGGTGGAGCGCTTGTTTGAGAAAGTGGACATCAAGCCCACCATGCAAGCCGCAGCGAAAGACCCCAAAACCGAGTTGCAAGAATGGCTGCAAGGCCGCAAACTGCCGCTGCCTCAATACACCGTCGTGGCCACCACGGGCATGGCGCACCGCCAGACCTTTGAAGTGGCCTGCGAAGTCCCCCAGCTGCGCCAATCGCAGCGGGGCATGGGGCCATCGCGCCGTGTGGCCGAGCAGGCCGCCGCTGCAGCCCTGCTTGAAATTCTCAAATCTGGACCCTCGGCATGACCTCGAAAAAAACCTCTGACACCCCTCCAGCTTTGCCCGAGATGCCCGCCGTGGACCTGTCGCCCAAAGTGGCGCGCCGTTCGATCGACATTGCTGGCGTGACGGTTCAACCCCGTTCAGACGCCGAAACCCAGGCCGCTGGTTTGGCCCCGACTGACGCCGCCGCCTCGGCAGCGGGCCAGCGCTGCGGCCTGATCGCCATTGTGGGCAAGCCCAACGTGGGCAAGTCCACGCTGCTCAACGCCCTGGTGGGCCAAAAAATCAGCATCACCTCGCGCAAGGCACAAACCACGCGCCACCGCATCACCGGCATCCGCAGCCAGGCGCAGACGCAGTACGTGTTCGTGGACACGCCCGGCTTTCAAACGCGCCACAGCGCGGCTTTGAACAAGTCCTTGAACAAGACCGTCATGGGCGCCATCGGCGACGTCGACTTGGTGATGTTCGTGGTGGAGGCGGGCAACTTCACGCTGGGGGATGCCAAAGTGCTGTCCTTGCTCAAGCCCGGCATTCCGGTGCTGTTGATCGCCAACAAGCTGGACATGGTCAACCGCCGCGCCGAGATCGCGCCTTGGCTGCGTGACATGCAAGAGCGCCACCCCTTTGCCGAGTTTGTGCCCATGTCGGCCAAACAGCCCAAAGACATCGTGCGTTTGTTGGACATTTGCGAAAAATACCTGCCCGAGCAAGGCTGGTTCTACACCAACGACGAGTTGACCGACCGCAGCGAGAAGTTCTTGGCCAGCGAGATCGTGCGAGAAAAACTCTTTCGCTTGACCGGCGACGAGCTGCCCTACACCTCCACGGTGGTGATTGATAAATTTGACGAAGAACCCGGCAAAACAGCCAACCGCTTGGTGCGCATTGCGGCCACCATCGTGGTCGAGCGCGACGGCCACAAGGCCATGGTGATCGGCGACAAGGGCGAAAAGCTCAAGCGCATCGGCACCGAATCGCGCCAAGAGCTCGAAAAATTGCTGGACGCCAAGGTCTTCATCGAGCTGTGGGTCAAAGTGCGCTCGGGCTGGGCCGACGACGAAGCCCGTGTGCGTTCATTCGGCTACGAATAAACACGCAGCATGGCGACCCAAAGGATCGCGGATGAGCCAGCCTACATGCTGCACCGCTACGACTGGAGCGAAACCAGCCTGATCCTGGAGGTCTTCACCCGCCACCATGGCCGCGTGGCGGTGGTGGCCAAGGGGGCCAAGCGGCCCAGCTCCAGTTTTCGGCCCGTGCTGCTGCCCCTGCAGCCTTTGTCCCTGACCTTTGGGGGAGA
>JAHECM010000031.1 GCA_024641725.1 Limnohabitans sp.
GCCGTGACCTTGCGACAGAGCAAGCGCACGATCGCGGCGCAACTGGGCATCGCGCCCGAAACCCTCTCACGCATGTTCAAACAACTGCGCGAGCGCGAGCTCATCAGCGGTCGTGGACGGGTGCTGCAGCTCATCAACCCGGACGCGATGCGGCAATTGGCCCAGGCCTGAGCGGCTTGGCCCGTTCCACTTGGCTCGCTCAGGTGGGCCAGTTCAACCCATGCGGGCGGGCAGCCACAGGGCAATGGCTGGAAATGCGATCAAGATCAACAACCGGAGCAAGTCAATTCCGATGAAAGGCAGTACGCCCCGGAAAATTTGGGTAAACGTCACGTCCTTGACCACGCTTTTGATGACAAAGACATTCATGCCCACAGGCGGATGAATCAGGCCCAACTCCACCGTCATGACAATGATGACGCCGAACCAGATGGGGTCAAACCCCAGCTGCAAGATCAAGGGATAAATGATCGGCACAGTCAAAATGATCATGGCCATGGCGTCCATCAGGCAGCCCAAAAGCAGGTACATGAGCATGATGATGGCCAGCAGGGCATAGCGGTCCAAGCCCAGACTGGTCAAAAATTCAGTGACCTTTTGCGGTGTTTGGGTGATCGTCAAAAAGTAGCCAAACAACAAAGCGCCAATCAGTACGGTGAACACTGCTGCCGAGGTGCGCGTGGCCTCCAAAAGCGCTTCTTTGGTCTGGGCCAGATTCAGGCGGCCTCGCAATACACCCAGCAGGTAGGCGCCCACCGCACCCATGCCGCCCGCCTCTGAGGGCGTGAACAGGCCGCCGTACAAACCGCCAATCACAAAAAAGAACAGTGCCAAAGGTGCCCAAACATCTTTCAGGCTGGCCAGTCGTTCGCGCCCGCTGGCCAAGGGGCCCGCAGGTAAAAAGCCGGGTCTGAACCAAACAATCAACGCAATCGCGCCGATGTACATGCCAATGGCCAGCAAGCCGGGCACAACCCCGGCCATGAACAGTTTGCCAATGTCTTGCTGGGTCAAGATCGCATACACCGCCAGCACGGTGGAGGGAGGAATGATGATGCCCAGCGTCCCCCCGGCTGCAATCACCCCTGTTGCAAACGATTTGGGGTAGTTGTAGCGGCGCATTTCTGGGTAGGCCACCTTCGAGAAGGTGGCGGCGGTGGCCACCGAGGAGCCACAGATGGCGGCAAAGCCACCGCAGGCCAGCACCGTGGCCACGCCCAGTCCGCCACGCAAATGACCCATGAACGCATTGGCGGCCCTGAACAATTCGCGGCTGACACCCGACACCGACACCAGTGCCCCCATGAGCATGAACATCGGGATCACGGCAAAACCCTGGTCTGTCACGGTGCGCATGGTGGTTTGTCCCACCATCTTGAGCGCAGGCTCCAAGCCCACAATAAAGCCGTAGCCCGTCACACCGACGAGGCCCATGGCCATGCCCACTGGCACGCGCAGCATCATCAGTACAAAAAGGGAGAGAAAGCCGATGACGGCAACGAGGTCGGTATTCAAAACATTGTTCTCATTCACGGATTGGTAGTTCGGTGTGGTCGTCCAGTTGATCTGGGTGGAACAACAGACGCCAGGTGCGGACCGCAATCAAAATGACGGCAGCGACATCGCCCAGCCAAGCCACTGCGAAAAAGGGCCATGTGGGCAAATGCAAGTCGTAGGTCAAGACGTTGTCACGCCAAGTCACCAAAACCTTGTCAAACAAGGTGTAGGTTTGAATGGTCACCACGAAGAGCAGCACCAAGGTCGCAAAAATGTCGATTCGACGCTTGGTTTTGGCATTGCCAGAACTCCAGAGCAGGTCCACGGTGATGTGTGCGCCGCGGTAACTGGTGGCGGCTATGCCCCAAAAAATCAATATGCCCAGCAGCAAAGAGCCGAAGTCGTAGGCATCCGGAATCGATGTGTCGAAAAATTTGCGCAAAATGACAGACACAAAAATGTTGACCGCCACAATGCCCACGAAGCTGGCGGCCACCCATTCGATCATGTCGATCGTTCGGTCCATGGAATTGCGTTTCAAACCGTGCTCCAAATGAAAAATTCCCCATCGCGAGGCCGCACCAATTTGGGCGCGGTCTCGCGAGTACAAAACCTCACATCGAGGACTTGAATTTCACCAACTGCTGCTTCAAGCCATCCAGCACGGCCTTGGGGTCTTGGCCTGTTTTGTCCTTGAGGTCTTTGGCCCAATCGGCTTCTACAGGGGCCACGGCCTTGCGCCAAGCATCGATTTGCTCGGGTGTGAGTTTGTAAACCTCGTGGCCTGCTTGTGCTGCAAGTGCAGCATGGCCGCCATACTCAAAGTCAGCCCATTGGCTGGCCACTTTTTCAGCCCAGGCCGTGGTGCAGTGATCGTCCACCGCTTTCTTTTGTCCCGTCGAGAGCGCGTTGTACTTGCTCAAATTCATGACCCAGACGAATGGTGTCACGTACAGAGGCACGTCCATGTGGTACTTGACCACTTTGTCGATACCAAAGAGCGGAATGGAGCCCCAGGGAAAGGTCACCGCATCGGCCACGCCGCGCTCGATGATCTCTCGCACTTCGGGGGCCGATGACTGGACGTTGGTGCCACCGAGCAGCGTCACCATGCGGCCAATGCCTTCATGTGCCGGCCGGATTTTCATGCCTTTGATGTCGGTGGGCAGCACGATTTTCTTGCGCGAGTGGAAGGTGCCTGGGTCGTGCACAAAGGCGAAGCAGTACTTCACGTCTTTCATCTCTTTGGCCGCATAGCTGCGGTACCACGCATCAACCGCTGCCGAGCCGCCCTTGCCATTCGCAATCAAGAAGGGCAAGGAGGACGCTGCAAAGATGGGGAACCGGCCTGGTTGGTAGCCTGGGTTGACGTAGGAAAAATCGGCAATGCCATCGCGCGCCATGTCGTAATGGTCAAAGGCCTTGCCCAATTGTTGGGCCGGGAACATGGTGGCCGACAAAGTGCCGCCTGAGGCCGCCTTCAGACTTTCACCCCAGGCGATCAAGGAAGGATTGAGTGGGTGCTGCGCGGGCACCCAACTCGAAAATCGCAGCATGACCGGTTTGTCTTGGGCCTGCGCCGGTGCCATGCCCAGTGTCAGGGCGCACACGGTCAGTGCAAGGGTCGAGGGAATGAGTTTCATACGGGTCTCCTGGTTGTTGTTGCCAACGGTGGGACGGTCGCGCTGGCAGGTTGAAAATTCATCGTAGCCGCATTTGGGCGCTATGGACATTGGGGGTGTACCCAAGATGACAGGGGCAAGCTCATGCTTTCAAGCGCGGGTTTTTCATCCAGCGAATGGGTTGCGCCGCCACGGGCCTGGCCGGGGCGCCGTGGGCCAGCAGGCTTTGGTCGAGCGCTTTGCCCGCTTCGTCTTGCAATGCGGCTTGGCGGATTTTGGCCATCGCCTTCGCCTTGTCTTCGGGCGCACTGGGCTGGGCCATCACATGCGTCAGGATGTGCAGCAGATTGTGTTTGCCGCGTTCGTTGGTGCTGCCGTAGCCTTTGATGAGTTGGCCGCAGCGCGCCACCTCATGCCCGAGTGCGGTGCTTTGCGCGCAGGCGTCGGCGATGGCTTGCAGCCACTGCCCAATGGCTTGCTGCTCTTGTGCGTGGCGGCTGCCCCAGGGGCGCAGCGCTTTCATGCTGGCCATCAGGCGCAAAGCCAGCATGCCGGTGATGCTGTGGCTGCCGATTTTGAGCGGCAAGGCCCACGCGGTTTGGCCGGCGGCCACGCGGGCGCGGTCCCAGCGCAACAGCCTGTGCGCCAGCGCTTGGGGCAGCAGCCCGGCCAGCTCGGGCACGCCGGGCTTGAAGTGGTCGTAAATTTTGAGCAAATCGTGCTCGCCCGCTTTGCTCTCTTGGCGCACGCGGGCGGTGCGGGTGGTGCGGCTTTTCAGGTCGGCCACGCGCACCACATCGTCGTAGGCCATCCACAGGGCCAGCCAGCGGGCGGTTTCCAAAGCCACAGCGCCACTTGCACTGAAGCCTTCGGCAGCTTGCTCGGCCGCCCAAACCGCTTGCAAGCGGTCCAGATACAGCTGGGCATAGGCGGCGTTTTGGTATTCGAGCACGCGGGCGTGGCCCAAAGACACCATGGGGTGCAAGGCGGGTGGGAAGGCTAGGGCCACGGCTGCTGGTACGGTTTTGTCGAGGTCCGAGGCGCCGGTCAGGCGGCTGTCCGTCGGGGCCAACACCGCCTGCACAAAGGCGGTTTGCTGGCGCTGCGCCGCGATGGCCTCAAAGCCCAGGGCAAAGCCGCGCAAGCTGGCTTGGGCCGATGTTCCCTCGTGCCCGATGGCGGCCTCAAAATCGCTGCGCGCAAAGGGCAGCACGCCGCTGGCGGCCAGGCAGCCGAGCATCACCGCGCTCACCACCGTGCCCGCTTGCTGGGTCATGCGGGCCATGTCCACGATGTGGTGCTCGCGGCTGTGTGTGGCCACCAGTTGGCGCAGAGCGCTGTCGTCTTGGCGGCCATCGCCCAGGGCCATTTTTTCCATCGTCGTCAAAATGCGCGCCGACGAGGTGATGACGTGGGTGTGCGAGCTGGCGCACAGGCCGTTGCCAATTTGGCGCGCCGTCTCCAGCAATTCGGACGACACCAAAGCGTCCAGCCTGCCGGGCAGGGGGTTCAGGCCCAACACGGGGCGTTTGCCTTGCAGTGCGCTCAAGGGCAGGGGAAAGACCTCGATATAGTACGTGGTGGCCCCGGTGCGCTGGGCCACGCCCGGAATCGAGGTGGCTTGCGCGGGGTGCCCTGCGTGGCGCGCCACGTCGACCAGCCAGTCGGCCAGCACGCCGCCGCCTTCGCCGCCCAGGGCGCACAGCAAGATGGAAATGGGTTGAGGCGTTTTCATGCGGCTTGTCCCGGTTGCAGCAGGCGCACCACGCGGGTTTGCAGGCTGTGCCACAGGCGTTCGTGCCACGGGGCGTTTTGCACCACCTCGGCGCGGTAAAAAGACGGGCACAGCGTTGCAGCGTGTGCGTTTTCGCCGCACAGGCCGCAGCCCACGCAGCCGTCGATCACGGTGGCTACCGGGTCCACCTTGAGCGGATCGGGGTTGTCTTTGAGGGTAAGCGTGGGGCATCCCGACAGGCGGATGCAGGCGTGGTCGCCGTTGCAGACGTCGTCGTCCACGCCATACTTCACGCGCTCCACCCGCTCGCCCCGGGACTGCAGCGCCGCCAGCCAGGGCTTGATGCGGCGCTGGCGCTCGAGTTGGCATTCGCCTTCGGCCACGATCACTTTGAGGCCTTGAAACTCGGTGCTGAACGCCTCGGTCAAGGTGGCCTGCATTTGGCTGACCTCGTAGGTGTGCACCGTGCGCAGCCACTGCACGCCCAAGCCTTTGAGCGTGGACTCGATGGTCTGGTTGGTGTGCACCACGCTGTCGCGTTTGTCGCGCGCCAGATCCTTGGCCTCCTCGCCGGGGGTGGAGATGATGTCTTGCGTGCCGGTGGCCGATGTGTAGCCGTTCTTGAAGATCAGCAGCACCGCATCGTCGCCGTTGAACAGCGCGCTTTGCACGCCCGTGAGCAGACCGTTGTGCCAAAAGCCGCCGTCGCCCATGACCGACAGCACGCGCCGCTTCATGAGCGGCGAGACGCCTGCACGGCTGGCCAGGCTCATGCCGTAACCCAAGATGGAATGCCCCACCGAAAACGGCTCAAAGGTGGCCAGCGCGTGGCAGCCAATGTCGCCCGACACATGCACGGGGCCCACCGTTTGCTGCGCCAGCTTGAGGGCCGAGAACACCGGCCGCTCGGGGCAGCCAATGCACATGCCCGGGGGGCGGGTGGGCAGCGGACTGCCCAGTTGTTGTTGCACCTGCTGGCGGCGCTCGGCGTTGCCTTGCAGCCAATCGGCCACACCCTCGGGCACCAGCGCAGGCTGGTGTTTTTGCAAAAACCTGAGCAAGCCTTGCGACATGACCTCGGCGGTGTACTCGCCGCCCTGCGGCAGCATGTCTTTGCCGTGCAAGGGGGTTTGCAGGTCTTGGCGGCGCAGGGTCAGGGCGAGTTCTTGTTCGATGTATTCGGGCTGCCCCTCCTCCAGCAACAACACCGCGGTCTTGCCAGCACAAAACGCGGTCAACTCGTCCGGCACCAGCGGGTAGGTCACGTTCAGCACCAAGATGGACAGGCTGCTCTCACCAAAGGCATCGGCCAAGCCAAACTGCTGCAATGCCCGCACCAGCGTGTTGTACAGACCGCCTTGCACGATCAGGCCCAGGTGCGGGTGCTGCTCGCCTTCAAAGTGTTCGTTGAGCCGGTGCTCGGTGATGAAGCGCCGCGCTGCGGGCAGGCGCTCTTCGGACTTGCGCTTTTCGTGCACAAAGGTCACAGGCGGGTGCGCCAGCCGCATGTAGTCAAAATCTGCGGGCTCTTGCATCAGGTTTTGCTTGGAGATCTTGGGGGTTTGGTTGTCGCGCGCCTCAAAGCTGCCGCGCACATGGCAAGCGCGGATGCGCAGCTCCATCATCACTGGCATGTTGGACGCTTCGCTCAACTGAAAGCCTTGCTCCACCATGTGCACCATCTGGCCCAGCTCGGGGCGCGGGTCCAGCAGGCACATGCCCGACTTGAGCGCGTAGGCGTGCGTGCGCTCTTGGATCACGCTGGCGCCCTCGCCGTAGTCTTCGCCCACCACGATCAGCACGCCCCCGGTCACGCCGGGCGAGGACAGGTTGGACAGCGCGTCGGCGGCCACGTTGGTGCCCACAATCGACTTCCAAGTCACCGCGCCGCGCACGGGGTAGTGGATGGATGCGCCCAGCATGGCCGCAGCCGACGCTTCGTTGGAACACGCCTCCACATGCACACCCAGCTCGTCCATATAGGGCTTGGCTTGCACCATCACGTCCAGCAGGTGCGACACGGGCGCGCCTTGGTAGCCACCCACATAGGACACGCCAGACTGCAGCAGGCCTTTGGTGATGGCCAAAATGCCTTCGCCATGGAAGGTTTGCCCCTCGCCCAGGCGCAGTGCCTTGATCTCTTCGTGAAACGACACTTCCACAGCAGTCTCCCTTGTTGCTGGGGCAGTGTGGTGGTTTTGGTGTCATTCATCAATACAATGACTTGAATAAGCGGTATGCATTGAATGAATATCAACCAAATCGACCTGAATTTGCTGCGCCTGTTTGACGCGGTCTGGCGTCTGCGCCAAGTCAGCCTGGCGGCGCAGCAGCTGGGCTTGTCGCAGCCCGCCGCCAGCCAGGG
>JAHECM010000033.1 GCA_024641725.1 Limnohabitans sp.
GGCCCGCTGATTTGGGACTGGCGGCCAGTTTGGGCTTGGCCCATGTGCGGGTGGCTGCACGACCCCGCGTGGCCTTGTTTTCGACCGGCAATGAGCTGGTCATGCCCGGCGAAGTGGCGCCGGCCGATTTGCCTGCGGGTTCGATTTACAACTCCAACCGCTTTTTCCTTCAAGCGCTGCTGCGCCGCTTGGGCTGTGAAGTCAGCGATCTGGGCATCGTGCCCGACCAGCGAGAGGCGACTGTGGCCGCCCTCAAAGCCGCCGCCGATCACCACGACTTGATCTTGACCAGCGGCGGCGTGTCGGTGGGCGAAGAAGACCATGTGAAGCCCGCCGTGCAGTCGCTGGGCAGTCTGGACCTGTGGCAAATCTCCATGAAACCCGGCAAGCCTTTTGCCTACGGGCATGTGCGCCGCAACACCCAGCCAGGTCTCGCGCACTTTGTGGGGCTGCCGGGCAACCCGGTGTCGAGTTTTGTGACCTTTTTGCTCATGGTGCGTCCTTTGTTGTTGAAGCTGCAAGGCGCGAGCCAATTGAACGCGCCGCGCACCGATTTGCCCGCCCACTTTGACTGGCCCAAAGCCGACAAACGACGCGAGTTTGTCCGAGCGCGCCGCAACGCCCAGGGTGGGCTGGATTTGTTCCCCAACCAAAGCTCGGGTGTTTTGACCTCGGTGGTCTGGGGCGACGGCGTGGTGGACATTGCCGCTGGGCAGACCATTGCGCGGGGCGATCGGGTGGCCTTTTTGCCTTTTTCGGAGTGGTTGGCATGAACATCACCGTGCGTTATTTCGCCTCCATCCGCGAAACGCTGGGCTGCGCCAGCGAAACCTTGGACACCCAAGCAGCCGATGTGGCTGCGCTCAAAACCCAGCTGCTTGCCCGCAGCGCCGCGCACGCCCAAGCGCTGGCCGCCGACCGGCCTGTGCGCGTGGCCGTCAACCAGGTCATGGCGCGCGACGATACCGTTCTGTCTGAGGGCGCGGAAGTCGGTTTTTTCCCTCCCGTGACGGGCGGCTGAGCCATGGAACGCGTCAGCATCCAGCTCGAAGACTTTGACCACGCCGCCGAGTTGGTGCATTTGCGTGAGGGCGATTGGCGCGTGGGGGCGGTGTGCAGCTTTGTGGGCACCGTGCGCGACACCCGGGCCCTGACCGGTGTGGCCAGCGATGAAATCCAGTCCATGGAGCTGGAGCATTACCCTGGCATGACTGAAAAAGCCATTGAAGCCATGATCGACGAGGCGCACCGCCGCTTTGACTTTTACGCGGCCCGCGTGGTGCACCGCATTGGGCGCTTGCTGCCTGCCGACCAGATCGTGTTGGTCGCAGTGACTTCGGCGCATCGGGGCGAGAGCTTCAAGGCCTGTGAGTTCTTGATGGACTACCTCAAAACCCAAGCCCCTTTTTGGAAAAAAGAGCAAACCCCGCAAGGCGCGCAGTGGGTGGATGCCCGTGTGAGCGACGATGCAGCGCTGGCCCGTTGGGGCATCGCTGCCTCCAACGTCTGACGCACACTCAGTGCTTGTAATGCGGGGGAGCGAGTGTCGGCAGACCGTCGTGGCCCAGCGCTTGAGTGTGCTCGCTGGTGGGCGAGGCTGTGAATGACCAATCGGCACTTTGCAGGGCTTGCTGGGTCAGCACCAACAAGCCTTCGACCAGTTCGGTGCTCAGGTTGAGTTGGCACGACTTGACGCTTTGGCCGCTTTTTTCTTCCAACACCAGGCCCAGGCCCGTTTGTGCATGGAGTGACAAATGCGCGTCAGTCACCAGCAAAGGCTCTTGACCCATGGGTCGCGATTGGGCGCTGGCGACAAAAGGTGTTTTGAAATCGGCATGGGCCAGCAGCTTGTCGCGCTTGAATTCTCTGAGCATTTGCAAGGACACGGTGTCCGAGGCTGCCAGCTCAGGCGCGCTGGCGTGCAGTTTCAACAGGGCTTGGTTCAGTGCCGGCAGCAGACGGGTCAGCATGCGGCGTGTCAGCCAAAACTGGAACTCTTCGCCTTGCACGGTGTTCAGTCGCCAAAGCAGGCGGTCTTGGCGCTCATCGTGACTGACGGACAGCTGGTGGATGCTCATGGTTTGATTTTAGGCAAATCCCAGCGGCCGCTTTGGACTTGAAATCAGCACAGGAAGCCCAAGCTGTGGCTCAACCGGAGATTTATTCATGCGAATCGACAAACTCACCACCAAATTTCAAGAAGCCTTGTCTGAAGCCCAAACCCTGGCCTTGGGCAACGACCACGCCTACATCGACCCCGTGCACGTGCTGGCGGCGATGCTGCGCCAAGCGGAAGGGCCTCGCGCCTTGTTGCAGCGCGCAGGCGTCCACGTTGACGGTTTGACGGTCGGAGCCGAGGCCGCCGTCAAGCGACTGCCCCAAGTCAGTGGGCAAGACCAGGTCCAAGTCGGGCCGGAATTGGTCAAGCTGCTCCAAGCCGCCGAAAAAGAAGCCATCAAGCGCGGTGACGCCTTTGTGGCCAGTGAATTGTTTTTGCTGGCTGTGGCCGACAGCAAGGCCGAAGTCGGGCGTGTTGCCAAAGAGCACGGCCTCAGCCGCAAGAGTTTGGAAGCCGCCATCGACGCTGTGCGTGGCGGCCAGAACGTGGGCAGCGCCGACGCCGAGGGGCAGCGCGAAGCCCTCAAAAAATACTGCCTTGACCTGACCGAGCGCGCCCGCATCGGCAAGCTGGACCCCGTGATTGGCCGCGATGATGAAATCCGCCGCGCCATCCAAGTCTTGCAGCGCCGCACCAAAAACAACCCGGTGCTGATTGGCGAGCCGGGCGTGGGCAAGACCGCCATTGTGGAGGGCTTGGCCCAACGCATTGTGGCCGGGGAGGTGCCCGACTCGCTCAAGGGCAAACGGGTGCTGTCGCTCGACATGGCGGCGCTTTTGGCCGGGGCCAAGTTCCGAGGTGAGTTTGAGGAGCGTCTGAAAACCGTGCTCAACGAACTGGCCAAAGACGAGGGGCAAACCATTGTCTTCATTGACGAGTTGCACACCATGGTGGGGGCTGGCAAGGCCGAAGGCGCGATGGATGCGGGCAATATGCTCAAGCCCGCACTGGCCCGCGGAGAGCTGCACTGTGTGGGTGCCACCACGCTGGACGAGTACCGAAAATACATCGAAAAAGACGCTGCCTTGGAGCGCCGTTTTCAAAAAATCCTGGTCGAAGAGCCCAGCGTTGAAGCCACCATCGCCATCTTGCGAGGCTTGCAAGAGAAGTACGAAGTCCACCATGGTGTGGACATCACTGACCCGGCCATCGTGGCGGCCGCTGAGCTCAGTCACCGCTACATCACCGACCGTTTCTTGCCCGACAAAGCGATTGACCTGATCGACGAGGCGGCGGCCAAGATCAAGATCGAAATCGACTCCAAACCCGAAATCATTGACAAGCTGGACCGACGTTTGATCCAGTTGCAGATCGAGCGCGAAGCCGTGCGCAAGGAGACCGATGAGGCCTCGCAAAAGCGCCTGGGCTTGATTGAAGAAGAAATCATCAAGCTGCAAAAGGAAGCGGCAGACCTGGAAGAAATCTGGCACTCGGAAAAAGCGCAGGCCCAGGGCAGCAAGCACGTGCGTGAAGAAATCGACCTGCTGCGCCAGCAAATCGATGAGCTCACACGCAAGGGTGACTTCAACCGAGTGGCCGAGCTTCAGTACGGCAAATTGCCTGAGCTCGAAAAGCGCTTGAAAGAGGCTGCCGCCAAAGAGTCCTCGTCGGACCAGTCCCCCAAAAACCGCTTGCTGCGCACCCAGGTGGGTGCCGAAGAAATTGCCGAAGTCGTGTCTCGGGCCACGGGCATTCCTGTGTCCAAAATGATGCAAGGCGAACGCGAAAAATTGCTGCGCATGGAGGACAAATTGCACGAGCGCGTGGTGGGGCAAGACGACGCCATTGCTGCGGTGGCCAACGCCATACGCCGCTCGCGCTCGGGGCTGTCTGACCCCGACCGCCCAACGGGCTCCTTTTTGTTCTTGGGCCCCACGGGCGTGGGCAAGACAGAGCTGTGCAAAGCGCTGGCGACCTTCTTGTTTGACTCCTCAGACCACCTGATCCGCATCGACATGAGCGAGTTCATGGAAAAGCATTCGGTGGCGCGCCTGATCGGTGCGCCTCCAGGCTACGTGGGCTACGAGGAGGGCGGTTACCTGACCGAGGCGGTGCGCCGCAAGCCCTACAGCGTGGTCTTGCTCGACGAGGTGGAAAAGGCCCACCCGGACGTGTTCAACATCTTGCTGCAGGTGCTGGACGACGGTCGTTTGACCGACGGACAAGGCCGCACCGTGGACTTCAAGAACGCGGTGATCGTCATGACCTCCAACATTGGCTCGCCGTTGATCCAGGCCATGGTGGGCCAGCCTGCCGAGGAAATCAAAGACGCGGTGTGGGACGAGCTCAAGAGCCATTTCCGCCCAGAGTTTCTCAATCGGATCGACGAAACTGTGGTGTTCCACGGTCTGGACGCGGCGCACATTGCCTCGATTGCGCGCATCCAGCTGCTCGCTTTGCAAGCGCGTCTGGCCCGTGTGGACTTGGGGCTGGAGGTGTCGCAGGCCGCTTTGGACGAGCTGGCCAAGGTCGGCTTTGACCCGGTCTTTGGCGCGCGTCCACTCAAGCGGGCGATTCAGCAACGCCTGGAAAACCCCCTGTCGCGCCAGCTGCTGGAGGGGCGATTCCTGCCCAAGAGCACCATCGAGGTGAACGTGGACCCGGTGCGCAACCCCGGCGTGTTTGAGTTTTCTTCGCGGCCGCCACAAGACTGAGGCCATCACTTCAACACCACTTCGCCGTCCCGCTTGGCGCAGTGCAAGCCAGCAGCTTGGGGGCTTGATCGTATGATCGGCCTGCCTCTGCTGGCTTTTTTCACGTCTGGCCCTGATCGGGCTCAACCCATGAACACCTCTGCGCTGACTGACTCTGAACCCAACTTTCGCGCCGATGCCTCGGTCATGGCGCTGGTGGGGCTGGCCCATGCCAGCTCGCACTTTTCGCATTTGCTGCTGCCCGTCATGTTCCCGGTGTTCATGAAGGAGTTTGGCTGGTCGTTTTCCGAGCTGGGTTTGTTGTCCACCATGTTCTTCGTGGTGTCGGGCTTGGGCCAGGCCACAGCCGGCTTTGTGGTGGACCGGCTGGGGGCCCGGCCGGTCATGTGGGCATCGGTGTTGCTGTTTGTCATGGCATGCCTGGCGGCGGCGCATGCTGACAGCTACGCCTCCATGTTGTTGGCGGCCGCCTTGGCTGGCTTGGGCAACTGTGCTTTTCACCCGGTGGACTTCACCATCTTGAACCAGCGGGTGTCCACGCCGCGCTTGGGCTATGCCTTCAGTGTGCACGGCCTCACGGGCAATCTGGGTTGGGCCGCTGCACCGCTGTTTTTCACGTATTGGACCTCGGTGGCCGACTGGCGCACGGCTTATCTGGCCGCTGCGGGGGTTTACGCCTTGATTTTGGTGCTGCTGCTGGTTCAAAAACAACATTTGTTGACTGAGGTGCAGGCCAAACCCGTCCAGGGTGGTGCAAACGAGTCGGACTTGGCGTTCTTGCGCTTGCCCGTGGTGTGGTGGTGCTTTGCTTTTTTCCTGCTGTCGACCATGACGCTGGCGGTGGTGCAAAACTTTTCGGTGCCGATTTTGAAAGCCTTGCACGGCGTGAGCCTGGAGCGCGCCTCCATGACATTGACGGCGTACATGCTGTGCGGGGCCATGGGCATGTTGGTGGGGGGCTTTGTGGCGGCCCGTTACCCCGCCCGCAGCGACAAGGTGGTGGCCCTGTGCCTGACTGTCGCGGCAGTGTGCATGGCCTTGTGTGCCAGCGGCATTTTTGGCCAAACCGGCACCCTGGCCGTGCTGGCGGCCACCGGTTTTGCGGTCGGCGTGGGGGGCCCCAGCCGCGACATGATGATCAAAAAAGCCACGCCCAAAGGGGCCACGGGCCGCGTGTATGGCTTGGTGTACTCGGGGCTGGATGTCGGTTTCGCCATCGCCCCTGTGGTGTTTGGCTACTTCATGGATCAGGGCTGGTTCAGCTTGACCTTGCTGTGTGCGGCGGTGATCTTGCTGTTCAGTGTCGGGGCCGCCTTGGGCGTGGGACAGCGCACCCGAACAGCGTGATCGCGTGTGCCCAGCGGGGCCGCGTGTACGTTGGAGACAATCCCCGCAGCACGCTGTGGGCACAATGCCCCGCATGACATCAAGAATTGCTGGCCACCTGCTCGTAGAGTGCCTTTTGGCCCAAGGCGTTACCCATGCGTTCGGGGTTCCCGGCGAAAGTTACTTGGCCGTGCTCGATGGCTTGCACCACCACCGTGATCAACTGAAATTCATCACCTGCCGCCAAGAGGGCGGTGCGGCCTTCATGGCCGAAGCGCACGGCAAATTGACCGGTCGCCCCGGCGTGTGCTTCGTCACCCGTGGCCCAGGGGCCACCAACGCGTCCATTGGCGTGCACACCGCGTTTCAGGACTCCACGCCCATGGTGTTGTTCGTCGGAGATGTGGCCAGCGACACCCGTGACCGCGAAGCGTTTCAGGAGATGGATTACACGCACTTTTTTGGCCCGTCCACCAAGGGCATGGCCAAACGCGTAGAGCGCGTGGACGATCCTGCGCGCTTGCCCGAATATGTCGCACGGGCCTTTGCCACGGCCATGCATGGCCGCCCGGGTCCGGTGGTGGTGGTGTTGCCCGAAGACATGTTGACGCAGTCGGTGCCCTCAACCGTTCAAGCCTTGGCCCGGGTGGAGCCGGTGCAAAGCTGGTGTGACCCGGGTGGCCTGCGCGAGTTGCGTGATCTGCTGCTGCAAGCGCGCCAACCCATGGTGATCGCGGGTGGCGGGGGCTGGACCGTACAGGCCGCGCAGGCCCTGCAGCGGTTTGCCGAGAACTGGCAGTTGCCGGTGACCAATGCGTTTCGATTCCAAGACACTTTTGACAACCACCACCCGCTGTATGCCGGTGATGTGGGCATTGGCATCAACCCCGCACTGGCGCAACGCGTGCGCGACAGCGATTTGATCTTGGCCATCGGGCCACGCCTGGGGGAGATGACCACTGCGGCTTACACCTTGATCGAGGCCCCTAAGCCGCGTCAAAAGCTGGTGCACATCCATGCCGACGCTCAAGAGTTGCACCGCGTTTACCAGGCCGATTTGGCCATGTGTGCCAGCATGAACGCCGCCGCCCGCAGTTTGGAGGT
>JAHECM010000035.1:0-5503 GCA_024641725.1 Limnohabitans sp.
CGCCTTTTTTGCGCCATTCGTGCGCGCCAATCAGGCCTTGCAGGGCTTGCAGGGACACGAGGTTCGACGCGTGTTCGGCGCTGCCCCAGGCTTCGGTGCAGGCGGTGAGCACATCGGGTGCGCGTCGCAGGGCGATGCGCCATTGGGCGTCCAACTCGATGATGAGGTTGCCCAAGATGCGGCTGCGTTGCGCCTGAGTTTTGCGGTGCGCGTGAAACAGGGCGGACAGCGCTTGCGGACTTGGGCCCCCTTTGGGCGTGGGGCTTGGCGCTGGCGCCTTGGCGGCTTTTTTGCCTTTGCCGACTTTGGCTGCCAGGGCCGTTTTGTCTATGGCTTTTTCGACCCCGCGGCTGAGCGCTTGCAGCAGCAGCTTGGCGTTTTGGAAGTCGCCGCGCCACAGCAGGCCCGTGCCCTCGCACACCAAGCGGTAGGCCGCGTCGGCGCTGAGGGTGTCGTCCACCACTTGCACGCGTTTGGGGGCGGGGGCGGCGTTTTCAGAAATCCAGTTGGAGGAGTGGCTGACGTCACCGTCTTGCCAGTGAATGGGTTGTGTTTGCATGGAGGACCAGGGTGTGTGGGCGGTGGCGACATCGCAAGGCGCGCCAAGACGTGGCAGTCTAGGGCATCCGGATGGTTTCGCCGCGTGTGCGGTGACTAAATTTGGCGTTTGCCCTTGGGCAGGAGATTGTGCAGGCGTTATGGCTGTAGCAAGTGCTCAAGCATGCGCTGCGCCATTTGGGCAAACCCCGCGCCGCGTTCACCCGGGGTGATGTAGCGCGGCGGATGGCTGAGCTGCGACTCAAAGCGCCGAATGTTGGCCACGCCAATGCTGTTGGCAAAGTGCTGAAACATGACCTGGTCGTTGGTGGAGTCGCCCACATAGACCCAGCGGTCGATTTCAGCGTCGAGGTCGCGGCCCCACAGTTGGCGCACGATCCAGCGGGCACCGGCCAATTTGTCGTGCTGGCCATACCAGCCGTTGATGTGGATGCTGCTGACCGTGGCGGTCATGCCAGCAGCTTGCATGGCGTGAACCACGGCCTCGATGGCAGCTTGTGGCAAATGGGTGAATTCGCTGTGGTCGATGGCGATGTCGGTCTCGCGCCCGGCGCTGTCTTGCGAGCGGCGTGCGCCTGGGATGGTGTGCTCAATGTGGGCCAGCACTTGCTGCATGCGTGCCATGTTGGCGTAGCGTGTGGCGGCGTCTTGTTGGTAGCGTTTGTGCAGCACTTGCCCCGGTTTGTGCACCATCGCCACAGCGCCGTTCTCCGCCACGATGGCGTCCACGGGCCAGCTTTGGACAAAGGGCTCGCTCCAGCCCACAGGCCGCCCGGTGATGGGCACCACCAGCAAGCCAGCGGCTTTCAGGTCGGCCAGCGCCTGCAGTGCGTCAGGTGTGATGGCCCCGTCGGTGGTCAGGGTGTCGTCAATGTCTGTGAAGACGCCGATGATGTCTTTGGGGTGCCAGACCCTCAGGGCTTGCATGGGCTTCAGCCGGCTGACCCCAGCGCCAAGCCCGCGTGCTCGCGCAGTGGGTGGAAGTGGATCTTGGGAAAGCGCTCTTGCGCCAGCCGCACGTCGTAAGGGCTGGTGCACAGATACGCCAGGGTGCCTGCCGCGTCGAGTGACATGCGTTGCGGGTAGGCGTTGGTGAACTCGCGCAGTTCAGCCGGGGTGTTGGCCGTGATCCAGCGGGCGCCGGTGTACTGGCAGCCTTCGAGGCGCACATCGCAGTCGTATTCGGCTTTGAGGCGGTGCTGCACGACTTCGAACTGCAGCTGCCCGACCGCGCCCAGCAGCATGGGGCCGCCGATTTCGGGTTTGAAGACCTGGATCGCACCTTCTTCGCCGAGTTGGTCGAGGCCGGTTTGCAGTTGTTTGGTGCGCAGCGGGTTCTTCAAAATCACGGTCATGAAGAGTTCGGGCGCAAAAAACGGCAAGCCGGTGAATTGCAGGTTGGCCCCGTCGGTGATGGTGTCGCCCAGCTGCACGCCGCCGTGGGTGGTGAAGCCGATGATGTCGCCCGCGTAGGCTTCGTCCACGGCCTCGCGGCGCTGCGAGAGGAAGGTCACCACGCTGGTGGGGCGCAGTTCTTTGGCGGTGCGCTGCACTTTGAGCTTCATGCCGGGGGTGTATTTGCCCGAGGCCATGCGCACAAAGGCGATGCGGTCGCGGTGGTTGGCGTCCATATTGGCCTGGACCTTGAACACCACCCCCGAAAACGCGCTGTCTTCGGGCTGGATTTCTTTGACCACGGGTTGCTTGTTGACCAGCAAGTTGCTGGTGCGGGGCTTGGGCGCGGGGGCCAGGTCGACTAGGGCGTCGAGCACCTCCATCACGCCGAAGTTGTTGACGCCCGAGCCAAAGAACACGGGGGTTTGTTGGCCTGCCAAAAAGGCTTCGGGGTCAAAGGTGGGTGATGCGCCGGTGGCCAGCTCCATGCTGTCCATGGCGGTTTGCCATTCCAGGCCAAAGCGCTCGGCCAGCTGGCTTTGTTCGGTGAGCGCAATGGTTTCAAAGTCTTGCGGCAGGCGTTCGCTGCCGGAGTCGAACACGGTCATGGCCTGGGTGCGCAGGTTGACGATACCGCCAAACGATTTGCCCTGGCCGACGGGCCAGGTCATGGGTACGCAGGGCATGCCCAGCTCGCGCTCGACTTCGTCCAAGATGTCGAGCGGGTCGCGCACTTCGCGGTCCATTTTGTTCACAAACGTGATGATGGGCGTGTCGCGCTGTCGGCACACTTCAATCAGGCGGCGGGTTTGTGCTTCCACACCGTTGGCCGCGTCAATGACCATCAGCGCCGAGTCCACGGCCGTCAGCACGCGGTAGGTGTCCTCGCTGAAGTCTTTGTGGCCGGGGGTGTCGAGCAGGTTGATGACGTGGTCGCGGTAGAGCATCTGCATGACCGAGCTGGCCACCGAGATGCCCCGCTGCTTTTCAATCTCCATCCAGTCGCTGGTGGCGTGGCGCGAGGCCTTGCGTGCCTTGACCGAGCCGGCGATTTGGATCGCACCCGAGAACAGCAGCAGCTTTTCGGTCAGCGTGGTTTTGCCCGCGTCGGGGTGGGAAATGATGGCAAAAGTCCGGCGGCGCCGGGTTTCAGAGGCGTAAGTCACAAAGGGGTCCAGATCAGGAACGCGCAGCAGGGGCGCACGGCAGGCGACCGAGGGGCCGCGATGGGAGAGATTTTACTTTGTGGATGCCACACACCCGGGCGACGGCTCGTGGACTGCGGGCGTTCCATCGCGGCGAGGGCGCCGCTCCTACAGGGGGGAACAGGTCGCGCTAAAGGCCGCGCAAATGACCACGCAAATGACCGCGCCCTCGGCGGTCATCCCTTGCCTTTATAATCACGCCATTCCGAGGAGCGTTGCAGCGCCCACCAGCCCACAAGCTGGCAGCAGGCGTGAGGCTCGGAACCTTCAACCAGCAACGACGCTCATCCACACGACGTGCGGTGAGCCTGTTTTTCAAAACCAGTGTCTTCGCCCTCGCGTGTGGTTCAACCACACTGCTTTGGAGCGCAAACATGAATGCACCTTTGAAAACCGCCGTCAACGTCGACAGCATCATTGCCGACATCGGCCTGGCCGATTGGGGCCGCAAAGAAATCAAAATCGCCGAGACCGAAATGCCCGGTTTGATGGCCATCCGCGACGAGTTCGCCAAGGCCCAGCCTTTGAAAGGCGCGCGCATCACCGGCTCGCTGCACATGACCATCCAAACGGCGGTGCTGATCGAGACCTTGCAAGCCTTGGGCGCCAACGTGCGTTGGGCGTCTTGCAACATTTTCTCGACCCAAGACCATGCTGCAGCTGCCATTGCCGCAGCCGGTACGCCGGTGTTTGCCATCAAGGGCGAAACCCTGGCCGACTATTGGGATTACACCCACCGCATTTTCGACTTCGGCCACGCAGGCAGCGAAGGCGAAGGCCCCAACATGATCTTGGACGACGGCGGCGATGCCACCTTATTGATGCACTTGGGCAAGCGCGCTGAAACCGACGCCAGCCTGATCGCCAACCCCACCAGCGAAGAAGAAACCTGTTTGTTCAACGCCATCAAAGCCAAATTGGCTGTGGACCCCACTTGGTACAGCCGCAAAGGCGCGCACATCATTGGCGTGACCGAAGAAACCACCACCGGCGTGTTGCGCCTGAACGAAATGGCCGCCAAGGGCAGCCTGATGTTCCGCGCCATCAACGTGAACGACTCGGTGACCAAGAGCAAGTTCGACAACCTGTACGGCTGCCGCGAATCCTTGGTCGATTCGATCAAGCGCGCGACCGACGTGATGATCGCTGGCAAAGTCGCTTGTGTGGCCGGTTACGGCGACGTGGGCAAAGGCTCGGCCCAAGCCTTGCGCGCCTTGAGCGCCCAAGTGTGGGTGACCGAGATCGACCCGATCAACGCCTTGCAAGCCGCCATGGAAGGCTACAAAGTGGTCACCATGGAATACGCCGCCGACAAGTGCGACATTTTCGTGTCGGCCACGGGCAACAAGAACGTGATCCGCTACGAGCACATGGCCGCCATGAAAGACGAAGCCATCGTTTGCAACATCGGGCACTTCGATAATGAAATCGATGTGGCTGCGTTGGAAAAGTGCAAGTGGGACGAGATCAAGCCCCAAGTCGACCACGTCATCTTCCCTGATGGCAAAAAGATCACCTTGTTGGCCAAAGGTCGTTTGGTGAACTTGGGTTGCGCCACCGGCCACCCCAGCTTTGTGATGAGCTCGAGCTTTGCGAACCAAACGATCGCTCAGATCGAGTTGTTCACCAAGCAAGACCAATACGAAGCCGGCAAGGTCTATGTGCTGCCTAAGCACCTCGACGAAAAAGTGGCCCGTTTGCACCTCAAGAAAGTCGGCGCTCAGCTGACCGAACTGACCGACGAGCAAGCCGCTTACATCGGCGTGTCTAAAAACGGCCCTTACAAGGCCAACACTTACCGCTACTGAGTCCCTAGGGCATGCGCATTGACCAATTGATCGTGGAGCGGGGCATGGCGAGCACCCGCTCGCAGGCCCAGCGACTCATCGCCGCTGGCGTGCAGTGGCGCTTGGGCACGGGGGCGTTCAAGCGCGTCGCCAAAAACGGCGACGAGGTGCCTGACGCTGCCGAGGTGCAGTTGCTCGACGATGCCGAGGCGCGTTATGTCTCGCGAGGCGGTCTCAAGCTCGAAGGCGCTTTGCGCGAGGCGGCCTGGTCGGTCGCGGGCTGGCGCTGCTTGGACGTGGGTCAAAGCACCGGCGGCTTCACCGACTGTTTGCTCCAGCAGGGCGCGGCCCAGGTGGTGGGCATTGACGTGGGACACGCCCAAGTGCACCCGCAGATCCAGGCGGACGATCGGGTGGTGTGCATCGAGGGGGTGAACGCCCGCGAGTTGGAACCCGACGACGAGCGCATCCCGGATGCCGAGCAGGGCTTTGACCTGTTGGTGGGTGATGTGTCTTTCATCTCGCTCACCTTGGTGTTGCCGGGGGTGGTGCCTTTTC
>JAHECM010000035.1:5603-7197 GCA_024641725.1 Limnohabitans sp.
AAGCGCGGCGTGGTGCGAGACGAGGCTTCTTACGCGGTGGTGGAGTCCCGTTTGCGCGCATGCTGCGCCGACTTGGGGCTGCAAGTGCAGGCTTGGCGCGACAGCCCGATTGCGGGTGGCGACGGCAACCGAGAGTTTTTTGTGCAGGCCGTCAAGCCTGCTTTGAGTTGAAAGAGAGGGCGTCATGGATTTGCCCGTGAGTTTTGAATTCTTCCCGCCCAAGACGCCCGAAGGCGCTGACAAATTGGGCGTCGTGCGACAACAGCTTTATGCGCTCAAGCCGGAGTTTTGCTCGGTGACCTATGGCGCTGGCGGCTCCACGCAAGAGGGCACTTTTGCGACCGTGGGTGCGATCTTGGCCGAAGGGGTGCAGGCGGCGTCGCACTTTTCGTGCATTGGCGCGACCAAGGCCTCTGTGCGCGCCGAGCTGGCCACCCTCAAGGCCATGGGCGTCAAGCGCTTGGTGGCTTTGCGCGGCGACTTGCCCAGCGGCTATGGCGCAGGGGGGGAGTTCCATCACGCGAGCGATCTGGTGGCGTTCATCCGCGCTGAGACGGGCGATGACTTTCACATCGAAGTCGCGGCTTACCCCGAGGTGCACCCGCAGGCCAAGTCGCCCGAGTCGGACTTGCAGGCGTTTGCCACCAAGGTCAAAGCGGGCGCGAATTCGGCGATCACGCAGTACTTTTACAACAGCGATGCGTATTTCCGCTTTGTGGACGACGTTTACAAGTTGGGCGTGGATGTGCCCATCGTGCCGGGCATCATGCCCATCACCAGCTCTTCGCAGCTGCTGCGTTTTTCAGACGCTTGCGGCGCCGAGATCCCGCGCTGGATTCGGCTGCGCTTGCAGGGCTATGGCGATGACATCGCCTCCATCAAGGCGTTTGGCTTGGAGGTGGTGACCGATTTGTGCGATCAACTCGTGCATGCTGGGGTGCCTGCTTTGCACTTTTACACCATGAACCAAAGCGCGGCGACCACGGCCATCGTTCAGCAACTGGACTGAGCCCTCGTCCCCGCCGCGATGGGGCCGCAAGCATCGCCCCGAGGGCGGGGCTCCCACAATTTGGGGTATTGGTAGGAGCGACGCCCCCGTCGCGATGGGGCCTTTGGGGTTGGCTCAGCGCTCGTCAAAGCTCACCACCACGCGCGCACTGGTGGGGCGGGCTTGGCAGGACAGCACAAAGCCGGCATCGACTTCAGGTTTTTCGAGGGTGAAGTTTTTCTCCATCTCGGTGGTGCCTTGCACCACTTTGCAGCGGCAGGTGCAGCACACGCCGCCCTTGCACGAGTAAGGCAGGTCCAAGCCCAGCGCCAGCGCGATGTCCAAGATCTTTTCATTCTTGTTCATCGGCATGTTGTAGGGCTTGCCGTCGAGCACCACGGTGAGTTGGACCTCGCCGCCATCGCGCCCGGCCTGGTGGCCGAGCACGGCTTGGGCGCGTTGCTCGGGCGTCAGCGCGTCGAGTGTGGGGGAGCTGAAGCGCTCGGTGCGGATGGCCTTGGCCGATACGCCCGCACCCAGCAGGGCTTGTTCGGTGGCTTCGATCATGGCTTCAGGCCCGCAGATGAAGACTTCGTCCATGCTGCC
>JAHECM010000037.1 GCA_024641725.1 Limnohabitans sp.
CAGAAGGCGAGCGCTTTGTGGTGTCGGGTGTCAAACTCGAGGGCAATTACCTCGACAAAGAAGACGAGTTCAAGGCCCAGGTCAAAATTTTGCCGGGTGAGCCCTACAACGCGGAGACCGTTGCTGAAACCACCAAGGCGTTCACCGACTACTTTGGCAAGTTCGGTTTTGCATTTGCCCGGGTGGAGGCGGTGCCCCAGGTGGACCGGGCCAACAACCGTGTGGACCTGGTGCTGCGGGCCGATCCTTCGCGCCGAGCCTATGTGCGGCGCATCCAGATTTCGGGCAACAACCGCACCCGAGATGAAGTCATTCGCCGCGAGTTTCGGCAGTTGGAGTCGGCTTGGTACGACGGCGACAAGATCAAGCTTTCGCGCGACCGTGTGGACCGCTTGGGCTACTTCACTGAAGTCAACATCGAAAACCAAGAAGTCCCGGGTGCACTGGATCAAGTGGATCTGTTGTTATCTGTGGCAGAAAAACCAACAGGCAGCATTTCCCTGGGAGCCGGATTTTCTTCGGCCGAAAAAGTGGCTCTGAGTTTTGGTATCCAGCAAGAAAACGCGTTCGGTTCGGGCAATTACCTGGCGTTGCAGGTCAATACCAGCAAGTTCAACCGCAACTACGTGCTCAGCACCACAGATCCGTACTTCACAGAAAACGGCGTTTCACGCACTTTGGATGTGTTTCAGCGCACCTCTCGGCCCTATCTGGGTGATCTGAATGCTTACAGTCTGGTTAACAGCGGTGTGGGTTTGCGCTTTGGCGTGCCTGTGACCGAGACCGACCGTGTGTTCGTGGGGGCCAACTTGGAGCAAACCCAAATTCGCGAAGGCACAGGATTGCCGACTCAATATTTGAGTTTTGTGAATAATTTTGGATACACAACCAATGCCCTGCCTTTGACGCTGGGTTGGGCGCGCGATGCCCGCGACAGTGCCTTGGTGCCGAGTCGTGGAAATTTGCAAAGATTCAATTCCGACATTTCTGTTGCAGGGGACTTGCGTTATTTCCGAAGCAATTACCAGTTTCAACAGTACATTCCATTGACCAAAAAGTTCACCTTGGCCTTCAATGCCGATGTGGGGTGGGGACAGGGGCTTGGGGGGCGTGAATACCCCTTGTTCAAAAACTTCTACGTGGGTGGGCAGGGCAGTGTGCGTGGATTTCAGCAGTCCACCGTGGGCCCCACCTCCACCACCGCAGGGGTCTTTCTCGGTGGCCCCAAAAAACTGGTGTTCAACGCCGAGTTCATGACCCCATTCCCGGGCGCTGGGACGGACAAAACACTGCGTTTGTTCACCTTCATGGATGCGGGGCGCGCTTATGGCGAAGCAGAAAAAGTCGACTTCAAAGAAATGCGCGTTTCTGCCGGCCTTGGCCTGAGCTGGATCTCTCCCATGGGGCCATTGCGCTTTTCCTATGCGCTGCCGGTGCGCAGCCAGACTGGCGATAGAATCGAAAAACTTCAATTCCAAATCGGAACATCCTTCTAATGAAAACGCTTCGTCAACACATCTTGCTGGGCATGCTGGCCACTGCGGCTGCATTTGGATCGGTTGCAGTGCATGCGCAAGAATTCAAAATGGGCTTTGTCAACACAGAGCGGATCTTTCGCGAAGCCGCCAGTGCCAAGCAAGCACAGGCCAAACTGGAGCAGGAGTTTGCCCGCCGCGAAAAAGATTTGGTGGATGTGGGCAACAACCTGAAAACGGCCTCTGAAAAGTTCGAGCGAGAAGCGCCGACTTTGTCCGAAAGCCAGCGGGTTTCCCGCCAAAAGCAACTGGTCGAACAAGACCGCGAGTTTCAGCGCAAGCGCCGTGAATTCCAAGAGGACCTGAACGCTCGCAAAAACGAAGAGCAGCAACTGGTCGTGGAGCGTGCCAACCGCGCGGTCAAGCAGGTGGCTGAAGCTGAAAAATACGATGTGGTGTTCCAAGAGGCGGTCTACATCCACCCCAAACACGACATCACTGACAAGGTCATCAAAGCCTTGAACGCAGGCAAGTAAGCCCTGCCGTGCCACTGAGTCTCCAATTCATTGTTGATGCGCTGGGTGGTCGTCTGCTGGGCAATCCAGATCTTTTGATCCAATCGCTGGCGCCGCTGCAAACAGCCGGTGCTGACCAGATCAGTTTTTTGAGCCATGCGCGCTACCAATCCCAACTGGCTCAAAGCGATGCGGGGTGCGTGATCCTTGCGCCTGCTTTCGAATCACAAGCTCCAAGCCGGGCATCGGCCATCGTGACCGATGACCCCTACCTGTACTTTGCCCGTTTGACGCAGCTGTGGAAGCGCCAACACGCTGACGACTCTGGGCCCCGAATCCACCCCTCTGCGGTGATCGATCCGCTTGCCCGTGTGGCCGACGATGCCCGGATTGGCCCGCAATGCGTGGTTGAGCGTGGCGCTGTGGTGGGGGCGGGCACCGTGCTCAAGTCGCGCGTGACGCTGGGTGAGAACTGCGTGATCGGTGCCCGTTGCATCGTGCATGCCGGTGTCGTGATCGGTGCCGATGGTTTTGGCTTCGCTGCGCACCAAGGCGCGTGGGTCAAGATCGAACAATTGGGTGCGGTGCGCATTGGCGACGATGTTGAAATCGGTGCGAACACCTGCATTGACCGGGGCGCCCTCGAAGACACGGTGATTGAAAACGGTGTCAAGCTCGACAACCTGATCCAAATCGGTCACAACGTCCATGTGGGCGCGCACACGGCCATGGCCGGTTGTGTGGGTGTGGCGGGCAGCGCCAAAATCGGGGCGCATTGCACCGTGGGTGGGGGCGCTGTGGTGCTGGGTCATTTGAGCCTGGCCGACCATGTTCACATTTCAGCAGCGTCGGTGGTCACGCGCTCCATTTCGCAGCCGGGCCAGTACACCGGCATGTTTCCCTTGGACAGCAATGCCAATTGGGAAAAAAATGCCGCCAGCCTCAAACAGCTGGCCCGCTTGCGTGAGCGCATCAAGGCGCTTGAACACGACATTCAAAAAAACAAGGAAATCTGACCATGATGGACATCCACAAAATCCTCAAGCAACTGCCACACCGCTACCCCTTTTTACTGGTGGACCGTGTGCTTGAAATCGAAAAAGGCGTGCGCATCAAGGCGCTCAAAAATGTCACCATCAACGAGCCTTTTTTCACAGGACACTTTCCGCACCGCCCCGTGATGCCGGGTGTTCTGATGCTCGAAGCGCTGGCCCAAGCGGCAGCCTTGCTGTCCTTTGACACCCTCGATGCCGCGCCTGACGACAACACGGTTTATTACTTCGCGGGCATCGACGGTGCGCGCTTTAAGCGGCCAGTGGAGCCGGGCGACCAGCTGACGCTGGAGGTTCAGTTGGACCGCATGAAGGCCGGCATTTTCAAGTTCAAGGCCCGCGCCTTGGTGGGTGATGAGCTGGCCTGCGAGGCTGAGCTGATGTGCACCATGCGCAAGATCGCCTGAGGGAGCGCGCATGGCCCATATCCACGCCACGGCCCTGGTCGATCCTGCGGCCCGCTTAGACCCCTCCGTCACGGTGGGCCCTTTTGCCATCATTGGCCCGCATGTGTCGATCGGCGCGGGCTCCACGGTGGGCTCGCACACGACCATTGAAGGCCACACCACCATCGGCCAAAACAACCACATCCACAGCTACACCTCGCTGGGGGCAGCACCGCAGGACAAAAAGTACGCGGGCGAGCCAACGCGCTTGGTGATCGGTGATGGCAACACCATCCGTGAATTTTGCACTTTCAATGCAGGCACTGTGAGTGGGGGCGGCATCACGCAAGTGGGCCATGACAACCTGTTCATGGCCTATGTGCACCTGGCGCACGACTGCCAAATTGGCAGCCACACGATTTTTGCCAACAACTCGCAGTTGGCGGGCCATGTGCATGTGGGCGACTGGGTGATTCTGGGAGGCTTCACGGTGGTGCGCCAGTTTTTGCGACTGGGTGCGCACAGCTTCACGGCCATGTGCAGCTTGCTGTTTGCCGACTTGCCGCCTTTTGTGACCTGCGAAGGGCAACCGGCAGACGCCAGAACGGTCAATGCCGAAGGTTTGCGTCGGCGCGGTTTCTCGGCTTCGCGCATTGCTGCGGTGAAAGCCATGCACAAGGCGCTTTACCGCGAGAACCTCTCGCTGGAAGCGGCCAAAATCCGCATCGCTCAGATCACTGAGCACACACCCGAGGCCCAGCCTGACGTGGTCATGATGCTGGATTTCTTGGCGGGCGCTGGCAAAGCCGGCATCGTTCGCCGCCGTGCCCGTTCGTCCAATTGAGGAGCAGGCCATGAAGCCTTTGCGTTGTGCCGTGATCGGCGTGGGTTACCTGGGTAAATTCCACGCCCAAAAGTACGCCAAAATTCCTGGTTGCGAGCTGGTGGCTGTGGTCGACAGTCACCAAGACGTGGCCCATGCCGTCGCCCAGCCCCTGGGCTGCCGCGCCCTGACCGACTACCGTGAGTTGCTCGGCCAGGTCGATGCCGTCAGCATCGTGGTGCCCACGCAAGCGCATTACGCCGTTTGCATTGAGTTTTTGCGGGCAGGCGTGCATGTCTTGGTCGAAAAGCCCATGACCACCACACTGGAGCAGGCCGACGAACTCATTGCGTTGGCGGCAGAAAAAAACCTGGTGTTGGCGGTCGGGCATCTTGAACGATTCAATCCCGCTGCTTTGGCCTTGGAGCCGGTGTTGTCCGATCCACGGTTCATCGACAGCTCTCGGCTTGCCCCATTCAAGCCGCGCGCCACCGATGTCAGCGTTTTGCTCGACCTCATGATCCATGACGTGGACTTGATCTTGTCGCTGGTGGACAGCGAGCTCGAAAGCGTGGATTGCTCAGGCGCACGCGTGCTCACCAACGACATTGACATCGCCAACGCCCGCATCCGTTTTGCCAATGGTTGCGTGGCCAACATCACCGCCAGCCGCGTGAGTGCCAAGAGCGAACGCAAAATGCGCGTGTTCCAAAGCCAAGCCTGCCATTCGCTGGACTTTCAGGCCCGAAGCTTGACCACTTACCGTGGTACGGTCGATCCAATGGCCGCCCCCGAGCAAGCCATTGAGCGCCAGGAGCAAACCTTTGGCGAAGCCGATCCGCTGTACAGCGAAATCGTTGATTTCGTGGACAGCATCCAACAGCAACGCCCCCCCAAGGTGAGTGGCCGTGCGGGGCGCCGTGCGCTCGAAGCCGTGCAGCGCATCACCGAAGCCACACGGCTGATTTCCTGAACTTCCCTCACAGAAAGAATTGTCATGCGCATCCCCATGGTTGATCTTGCCGGCCAATACCGTGACCTGAAAGCTCAAATCGAGCCCGCAATCGCAGCCACGCTGGATGCGGCTCAATACATTTTGGGCCCCAATGTGCAGGCGTTCGAGCGCGAAGCTGCCCAATACCTGGGCGTCAAACACGCTATCACCTGCGCCAATGGCACCGATGCGCTCCATCTGGCGCTGCTGGCGGCAGGCATTGGCCCGGGCGACGAGGTGATCACCACGCCGTTCACCTTTATTGCCACCGCAGAGGCGATTGCTTACGTGGGGGCCAAAGCGGTGTTTGTGGACATCGACCCCCAAACGCTCAACATCGACGTGGCGCAAGTGGCCCAAGCCATCACCCCGCGGACCAAAGCCCTGCTGCCGGTGCACCTGTTTGGACAACCGGCCGACATTCAGCCCCTGCTGGACTTGGCCGCGCAGCATACGCTGCGCTTGGTCGAAGACTGTGCCCAGTCCTTTGGTGCCGATGTCGGCGGGCGCCAGACAGGCTCCATGGGCGATGTGGGGGCTTTCAGCTTTTTCCCCAGCAAAAATTTGGGCTGCTACGGCGACGGCGGCATGGTCACGACCCAGTCGGACGAGATGGCCGAGACACTGCGCATGCTGCGCAACCATGGCAGCAAGGTGCGTTACTACCACGACATCGTGGGCTACAACAGCCGCTTGGACGAGCTGCAAGCGGTGGTGTTGCGTGCCAAGTTGCCGCACATTGACTACTACAACCAAGAGCGCCGCCGTGTGGCGCACCGCTACAGCGCTGGTCTTTCGGGTTTGGGCTTGCAGACCGCACACGAGGATGGCAAAGGCGTGCACGTCTACCACCAGTACACCCTGCTGACCGACCGCCGCGCAGACATTCAAAAAGCCTTGGCCGATGAGCAAATTGCCAGCGCTGTTTACTACCCCGTGCCTCTGCACCAGCAAAAGGTTTTTGCCGACATCGCGGCAGGCCAAACCTTCCCGGTGACCGAGTCGGTGGCGGCGCGCTGCTTGTCCTTGCCGATTTATCCTGAGTTGAGCGACAGCGCTGTGGATGAAATCTGCGGCGTGATTCGACAAGCCTTGACGGCGTGATCACGGCATGATGACGGGGCTGGCCCATGCCGATTCAGGACAAGCAGGCCAGGGCCTGCGCGTGTCCATGGTCGCGGCCGAGCGCTCGGGAGACCTGCTGGCGGCCTTGCTGCTGCAAGGCATGCGCCAAACCTGGCCACAACTGCAGGCCTCGGGCATTGGCGGCCCGCAGATGGATGCGACCGGATTTTCCTCGCGTTGGTCGTGCGACGAGTTGTCGGTGCGCGGCTTGGTCGAGGCTTTGTGGCGCTACCGCCGCATCAATGGCATTCGGCAGTCTTTGCTTCAAACCTTGTTGGCCGATTTGCCCGACCTGTTCATTGGTGTGGACGCCTCGGACTTCAATTTGACGGTTGAAAAAGCGCTGCGCGAACGCGGTGTGCCTGCCGTCCAGCTGGTGTGCCCATCGATTTGGGCTTGGCGGCCCGAACGGGTGGCCAAGATTCGCGAGAGCGTCAGCCATATTTTGTGCATTTACCCCTTTGAGCCAGCCTTGCTCGCCCAGCACGGCATCGAGGGCACCTTTGTGGGGCACCCTGTGGCCGATGTGATTGCGCTGCAACCCGATCAGCAGGTTGCTCGCTTGGCGCTGGGCCTGCAAGCCGATGCGCAGGTGGTGGCCTTGCTGCCCGGCAGTCGGCCTGCCGAAATCAAAGGCCTGGCTTTGCCCTTTTTGCAAGCGGCTCGACTCATGCGCCAGCAGCGCCCCCACTTGCAATTTGTTCTGCCGACCCATGAGTTGCTGCGCCCCCAAGTGGAAGCGGCCATCGCTCAGTCGGGCATGCAAGGCGCTGTTCATTTGGTCATGGGCCGCTCGCACACCGTGCAAGCTGCGTGCGACGTGGCG
>JAHECM010000043.1 GCA_024641725.1 Limnohabitans sp.
TGGGGTGTGAAGCCGCAGGCGCTGGCGGTGTTGACGATCAGCATCACTTGGCCCTTGTAGTGGCTCAGGGCCACGGTTTGGCCGTCGATGCCCAGGGCTTCAAAGTCATACAGGCTCATGCGTTTTCTCCAAAATGGGATGGGGTGGGCAAGGGGCGAATCGCCAGCAAGGCGGCCAGCACGATCAGCGCACCGCCCAGCAGTGTGCGGGAATTCCACTGCGAAGCACCGAGCATGACCGAAGACACACTGGCAAACAAGACCTCAGACAACATGACCAGCGCGGTGGTGTGGGCTGCCAGGCGCGCCGCGCCGTATTGCAGCGCCAAGTTGCCGAGCAAAAAGGCCGACGCCAAGAGCAGCACCCAAGGCAGCCAGGCGGTCTGGACGGCTTCGGGGGTTTGCACAATGCCCGCCAAGACCCCGGCGCCT
This sequence comes from Limnohabitans sp., assembly GCA_024641725.1. Classification (GTDB taxonomy): domain Bacteria; phylum Pseudomonadota; class Gammaproteobacteria; order Burkholderiales; family Burkholderiaceae_C; genus Limnohabitans_A. Next base: position 432 of record JAHECM010000043.1, read on the forward strand.
GCGGTCAAGCCGGCCATCCATGCGCCGCCACCAAACATGGCCAGCACGCGCGATGTTTCGGGTGAATCTTTGAGTTTGAGCAGCAAGGCGTTGGTGACGGCAAAGCTCAAGCCAGACAACAGGGCCAGCCAGTCGGCCAGGCTCTCGGGCACGGGCCAAGGGGCGTCGGGGGTTTTGAGCACGATGGCCAGTCCCGCCAGCGCCAAGAGCAAGCGCCCCAGCGCGCTCGGGCGGGGCCGCTCGCCCAGCAGCCACCAGGCCACCAGCACCGACCAAGCGGGCATCAGGTAAAACAGCAGCACCACGCGCACCACGTCGCCGACCGTCACGGCCCAGTTGAAGCCCACATTGGTCAGGCCCGAGGCGATCAGCAAGGCCCAAAGGCCTGGGTGTTGTCGCCAACTGGCCCAGGCCTGGCCTTGCCAGAGCGCCCACAGGGCAATGCCCGCAAAGGCGAGCGCATACACCAAGACGGTGGCCCACAGCGGGTGCAGGCCGAGCGATTGCAGTTGCTTGAAGGGCCACCAAGAAACGCCCCAAACCAGGGCGTTCAGCAGCAAGGCAGTGACCGCCAAGGACGTGCGCGGGGAATGGGGCATGAAACAGGTGAGGGGGTCGGCCGTCAGGGCGCGTCGGTGTGGCTGCTTTGCGCAGCGTGGTGTTTTTTCCACCAGTGCCACACCAGCCAGGCCGCGCCCACACCCAGCAGGCCCAGCAGGCCGTGCTGGAACTGGCGCAACACGCCAAACATCCAGTCCCAGTTTTGAGCGCCGTAGTAGCCCAGATACACCCAGATCGGCACGCTGACCAGGGCGGCCAGACCGTCCATGAAGAACCAGGTCAAAAAGCTCACGCGCTGGCTCATGCCGGCCGAAAAGAAGACCGGCGTGCGCAGCCCGGGCAAAAAGCGGGCCACAAACATGACCCATTTGCCGTATTTGTGGAAGGCGTCTTGCGCACTGGCAAAACGCTCGGGGGTCAGGATGCGGCTGAAAAATGGCATCTGCACGATGCGTTGACCATACACGCGGCCCAGCACGAAGATCATGCCGTCGCCCAGCAGCACACCGGCCATGCCCACCGCGAACATGGTGTGCACATGGGCGTGGCCCAGCCCAGCGATCACGCCGCCAGTGACCAAGGTCACGTCTTCGGGAACGGGGACGCCAAAGCCGCAAATCAGCAGCATCACGAACACGGCCCAATAGCCGTACTCGGTGAAGATGGGCATCAGAAACTGAAAAACTTCCATGAATCTTTAACTTATGACTGAACTCAAAAGACGGGCTCAATGCGCCATTGAGACAGGCAGCGCGCCAGTGTAAAGCATTTAAAAGCCCCCATTTGCCCCCGGTCGGCCCCCGATTGGCAGGGCTATCCCGAGGGTGTTTTGTGTCGGCTTTGAAAATCGCTGGCCTGTTTTTGCTGGCACACTTGTCGCGTTCTTCACCACTGCGCCCGCGATGCCCCGACCCATTCACGCCACCATCCACACTGCTGCCTTGCGCCACAACTTGGCGCGCGCCCGGCAAGCTGCGCCCGACGCGCAGGTGTGGGCGGTGGTCAAGGCCAACGCTTACGGGCACGGCATCGAACGGGTGTTTGAGGGCTTGCGCGCTGCCGATGGCTTTGCGCTGCTCGACTTGGCCGAGGCCGAACGTGTGCGCGCTTTGGGCTGGCGTGGCCCCATCTTGCTGCTGGAGGGCGTGTTTGAAGCCCGCGACTTGGAGCTGTGTTCGCGCCTGGGCCTGTGGCACACGGTGCACTGCGACGAGCAAATCGACATGTTGGCGCTGCACAAAACCCATGTGCCGCACCGCGTCTTCCTCAAAATGAACTCCGGCATGAACCGCCTGGGCTACCGCCCCGAGCGCTACCGCGCCGCTTGGGCCCGCTTGAACGCTTTGCCGCAGGTGGACGAAATCTCGTTCATGACCCATTTTGGCAACGCCGATGGCCCGCTGGGCATTGCCGAGCCGATGGCCCGCTTTGCCCAGGCCACGCAAGACCTGCCCGGCGAGCGCAGCCTGTGCAACAGCGCCGCCACTTTGCGCCACGCGCAAGACGCTGGCGTGCGCGCGGACTGGATCCGGCCCGGCATCTCGCTGTATGGCAGCTCGCCGGACTTTCCTGAACACAGCGCGGTCGACTGGGGGCTGCAAGCGGCCATGACGCTGCAGGCACAAGTCATCGCCGTGCAGCAGCTGCAAGCGGGGGACAGCGTGGGCTATGGCGCCAGTTTTGTCGCCGACCAGCCCATGCGCGTGGGCGTGGTGGCCTGCGGCTATGCCGACGGGTACCCGCGCATTTGCCCCACGGGCACCCCCGTGCTGGTGGACGGCCAACGCAGCCGCACCTTGGGTCGGGTCAGCATGGACATGCTGGCCGTGGACTTGAGCGATTTGCCCGACGCGGGCTTTGGCAGCACCGCCACCCTCTGGGGCTTGTCCAGCCAAGGGGCGTGCTTGCCGATTGACGACGTGGCGCAAGCCGCAGGCACCGTGGCTTATGAGCTCATGTGCGCGCTGGCGCAGCGCGTGCCGGTGGTGGCCGACTAGCCTTGCCGCTGGCGAGACAGGCCCCAGGTCTGCGGCCCGCCACAATGGGCCATGCCCCAGCGCCACCCTGCACCGCCTCAACTTCATCCGCAAGCGCATCCACATCCGCATCAGCAACTGGCCTTGCTCACGGCGCTGGCGCTGTTGGTCATATGGGGTGGCAATTTCACGCTCCAAAAATACCTGCTGCACCTCTTGAGCCCGGCCGGCTTTTTGCTGGTGCGCTACACCTTGATGCCGGTGTGCGCCTTGCTGATGTTTCGCTGGCGTTTGGGGCAGTGGTGGCCTCCCTTGCCGCGCAGCGACTTGCGCGCCATGGCCTGGCTCGGCTTTGTGGGACACACCTTGCATGTGGGCACGGTGACCTATGGGGTGCATTGGTCCACGGCGTTTTCCAGCTCGGTCATCTTGGCGTGCGGGCCGATCTTTACGCTCTTGATCCTGCGCTTCAAAGGGCTGGAACGCTTGAGCCTGGCGCAACTGCTGGGCGTGGGGCTGGCCTTGGTCGGGGTGCTGATGTTTTTGTCAGACAAGCTGCTGGGTGGGCAATGGCGTGCGGGTGGGGGCGACCTGGTGCTGCTGCTGGCGGCCAGCCTCTTCTCTTATTACACCGTGGCCGCCAAGCCCATGTTCGAAAAACGCGGTGCCGTGTTGACCATGGGCTACAGCACTTTGTTTGGCAGCATTCCCGTGCTGCTGTGGTGCTTGCCCTCGGCGGCCGACACGCCTTGGTCAACGCTGGGTGTGTGGGACGTGATGGGCCTGTTGTGGTCGGTGGTGGTTGCCGCATTCATGGGCTGGCTGGCCTGGGGCTGGATCAATGCGGTGCGTGGCGTCGCCCGCACTGCACCCCTGATGTACCTGATGCCGCCGGTGGCCGGGCTCTTTGCGTGGGCCTTGTCGGGCGAGCACTACACCTGGATCAAGATCGGCGGCGCGGGCGTGGTCTTGCTGGGGGTGGCGCTGGCGCAGTACGCCGGGTCCTTGCGGCGCTGGCTTATGCGGTCTTGAACCAGGTGTCCCAGGCCGTCTTGCAAATCAGGGCCAGCACCACCCAGATGAAGGCCTGACGCACAAAGCCCGCCCCGTGTTTGAGGGCCAGGCGGGTGCCGATCAGGCTGCCCACGATGTTGGCCACCGCCATGGCCAGCGCCAAGTGCCACCACACATGGCCCTTGACCGCAAACAGCACCAGGGCCGCAAAATTGGTGGCCACATTGATGAACTTGGCCGAGGCCGATGCGTTCAAAAAGTCATAGCCCAGCAGCCGCACATAGGCAAACACCAAAAAACTGCCCGTGCCGGGGCCAAAAAAGCCGTCATAAAAGCCAATCGCCAAGCCAATGCCAGAGGCGATCCATGCCTCCTGAAGCCCGGCAAAGCGGGGGGCGTGCTCCCGGCCCATGTCTTTTTTGGCCAAGGTGTAGACCAACAGGGCCGTCAGCAACACGGGCAGGGCCTTGCGAAACAGCGAGGCATCGACCTGCGTGACCGTCCACGCGCCGACCAGTGAGCCCAGCAGCCCCGCCACCGCCGCAGGCCACAGAGAGCGCCAGGGCATTTGCACCCGGCGGCTGTACTGGGCCGTGGCAAAAGCCGTGCCCCAGATGGAGGCACTTTTGTTGGTGCCAAACAAGGTGGCCGGGGCGGCTTGCGGAAAGGTGGCAAACAGCGCAGGCAGCAGCACCAGCCCGCCGCCGCCCACGATCGAGTCCACCAAACCGGCCAGCAGCGAAGCCAGCGAAACAATCAGCAATTCCATGCGGGCGATTATGGCGGGGCCAAAAAAAAGCGCCGCATTCGCGGCGCTTCAAAAAAAGCACATCTCGTTCGGATGTTGGTTCTGTGTTCGAGTTTTCAGGCTTGAGTTGTCTCCTCGGCCCCCGGGATGCAAGGTACTGCTTTGCATCGAGTGGGTGCAATGTAATGCACTGGAATGAGGCGAGGCCTCAGGGATTTCCCGATTTTGGGGAAATCCCTGCCTGAAACTGACCTTGATCTGACCTTGAACTGACCCCGAAAGTGCTCAAGACAGTGCCTGAGCGTCTTCGGCGATCCATTGCGCGGCTTTTTCCGCAACCATCAACGTCGGGCTGTTGGTGTTGCCGCTGGTGATGGTGGGCATCACACCCGCGTCCACCACGCGCAGCCCGGCCACGCCACGCACCTGCAGCCGCGAATTGACCACCGCCATCGGGTCGTCATCGCGGCCCATGCGGGTGGTGCCCACCGGGTGGAAGATGGTGCTGGCGATGTCACCCGCCAGCTTGGCCAACTCTTCATCGGTTTGGTATTGCACGCCGGGCTTGAACTCTTCTGGGGCAAACGCGGCCATGGCGGGCTGCGCCATGATGCGCCGCGTCACGCGCAGGCTGTCGGCAGCGACCTTGCGGTCCTCGTCGGTCGAGAGGTAGTTGGGTGCAATGGCCGGGGCGTCCTCAAAGCGGGCGGACTTGATCTCTACCCTGCCCCGGCTGCTGGGGTTGAGGTTGCACACGCTGGCCGTGATGGCCGGGAAACTGTGCAGCGGCTCACCAAACGCGTCCAAGCTCAGGGGCTGGACGTGGTATTGCAGATTGGCATGGGCCTGCGACGGGTCGCTCTTGGTGAAAGCGCCCAGCTGACTTGGGGCCATGCTCATGGGGCCAGTGCGCTTGAGGGCGTATTCGAGCCCGATCATGGCCTTGCCCCACAACGAGTTGGCCATGGTGTTCAGGGTCTTTGCGCCTTTGACTTTGTAGACCGAGCGGATCTGCAAATGGTCTTGCAAGTTGGCCCCCACGCCGGGCAGGTGGTGCTTGACCTCGACACCTTGGCGTTGGAGCAAGTCGGCTGGGCCAATGCCCGAGAGCTGCAAAATCTGCGCCGAACCGATGCTGCCCGCGCTCAAAATCACCTCGCGCGTGGCGTTGACCTCGACCATCTCCACACCCGTCCACACTTGCGCGCCTGTGCAGCGTTGGCTGCCATCGGCTTGCGTCTGCAGCAGCAGTTTGGCCACTTGCGCCTTGTTCCACAGCTCAAAGTTGGGGCGGGCATAGCAGGTGGGGCGCAAAAAGGCCTTGGCCGTGTTCCAGCGCCAGCCGTTTTTCTGGTTGACCTCAAAGTAGCTCACGCCCTCGTTGTTGCCCCGGTTGAAGTCGTCGGTGGCCGGAATCCCCGCTTGCTGGGCGGCCTGGGCAAAGGCGTCCAGCACGTCCCAGCGCAAGCGTTGCTTTTCAACGCGCCACTCGCCACCCGAGTTGCGACCTTTGAGCGTGTGAAAGTAACTGCCCGCAGGGGCGTCGGCGGGCAGCAGATCTGGCCGGTGGCCCTTGGCCCCGTGCAAAGCGTCGGCCCCTTTGTAGTGGTCTTCGTGCAACTGAAAGTAGGGCAGCGACTGGTCCCAGCGCCAGCTGTCGTCGCCCGTGATCTGCGCCCACTGGTCGTAGTCCCGCGACTGGCCGCGCATGTAGATCATGCCGTTGATGCTGGAGCACCCGCCCAACACCTTGCCACGCGGGTAGCGCAGCGTGCGCCCATTCAGGCCCGCAGCGGCTTCGGTCTGGTACATCCAGTCGGTGCGCGGGTTGCCAATGCAATACAGATAACCCACGGGGATGTGAATCCAGTGGTAGTCGTCTTTCTTGCCCGCCTCGATCAGCAGCACGCGCTTGCTGGCGTCGGCGCTCAAGCGGTTGGCCAGCAGGCTGCCGGCGGTGCCGCCGCCAATGATGATGTAGTCGAAGGTGTTGTCGTTCATGTTGTACCCGGTCTCCTCAAGCCGATGATTGTGCATGGCAATCCACCGTTTTTCCGGATCGGACGCGGTGTCCGTGACTCGGGCGGGGTCGCGTGCTGCCCGCCCATCAGCCGTCTTGAGCGGGTCTATCAATACAAAAAGTCGGCGAGTCAGGGCACGTCAGGGCGCATAAGGGCGTAAAAAATGGCACAAAATAGATCTTTGCGACATTTTATTTGTCGCATAGAATGGTTTGCGACAATAAAGTGTCGCAAACCACCCGTCACTTTAAAACCATCCTCATGTCACGCCTATCCCCCACCCACGAGCTCGACAGTTTGGTTGAACTCATTGGCGTCGCCCCCGAGGGCATGGGCATTGACACCATTGCGCAGCAGCTGGGCACCCCGCTGCACCGCCGCA
>JAHECM010000048.1 GCA_024641725.1 Limnohabitans sp.
GCCCATGGCCGCAGCCACCACGCCACCGATCACGATGCCCAGCAGCACAGAAATGTTGCCAATGAACCCCTTGGCGTAGCGTGCGATCAGCAAGATGGACGCCAGCACCAAGGCGGCTATGCCCACGCCCGTGAGGTCGGCGTACTTGGGGTTAGGCATCTTGGGCAGCAAAGCCAAGTCTTTGGGCATGGCCGGCAGGGTGGAGCCGGGTGCGCCAGCAGCAGCGGTCACCGCGTCCAGCCACTGCTTGTGCTCTGGGTTGACGATGGACGGCGCGGTCGGGCCGACCGGGTTGCCAAAAATCCAGTTGATGCCGATGCGCATCAGGCTGATGCCGATCACGGCGATGATGGTGCCAGTGACCACGGGTGGGAAGAACCGCAACATGCGGCTGACCAGCGGTGCGATCAGGATGGAAATGACACCCGCGCCAATGATGGAGCCAAAGATCAGTTGTGCACCACCCGCGCCTGGGTTGGCGTTGGCCATGGCCACCATGGGGGCGACCGAAGCGAACGTCACGCCCATCATCACGGGCAAGCGGATACCGAACCACTGCGTGGCCCCCAGCGACTGGATCAGGGTGACCAAGCCGCAGCAAAACAAGTCGGCCGAAATGAGGTAGGCCACCTCTTGCGGGCTGAGCTTGAGGGCGCGGCCCACGATCAGGGGCACTGCCACAGCACCGGCGTACATCACCAGCACATGTTGAAGGCCCAAAGCGGCGAGCTTGCCCGTGGGCAATTTCTCGTCGACAGGATGGATGGTTGAACTCATGAAGGGGTCTCCTTGCAGTTAGACGGGGGCAAAAGGACGAAACAGGGCGGAAAAGGCAGGACGGCTAAAAATGCGCCATCTTGTGTGCCAAACTGTATACAAAATTTCAGCTGGCAGGATTGGTAAAAACCCTGCATGCGTTAAGTTGCCCCACAAAGCCATGGACGCTCAAACTGAGACGGACATGGATGGGCAGAAAAAATCCATCATGAATGGAAAAATTTTCCATAATGGACGAGAAAAAAATCCATAATTGGCGATCTCCACAAGACAAGATTGGACGAAGCCCATGCCCTTGTTAGAGCGCCATTTGGCCGACCCGATCCGGGAGGCGTTGCTGGACACGCCAGCTATTTTGGTCAATGGCCCACGGCAAAGCGGCAAGACCACCTTGGTGCGCCAATTGGCTGGGCCGATGAGCTACTGCACACTGGACAATCCCAGCACGCTCTCTGCTGCCGAGCAGGACCCGGTCGGTTTCGTTGAGAGCATGGACCGGGCCGTCATCGATGAAATCCAACGGGCACCCAAGTTGATGCTGGCCCTCAAAATGTCCATCGACCAAGATCGACGGCCAGGCCGCTTTTTGCTCACCGGCTCGGCGAATGTGATGGCCCTGCCGCAGATTGCCGACAGCCTGGCCGGTCGGATGGAAACACACACACTGCTGCCGCTGTCACAAGCCGAAATGCAGGGCAGGAACAACGATTTTTTGGATCGCGCACAGACCCAAAACTGGCCGCTTGTGCACCCAAGAGGTCATTTGCAAGACCTTGTTTTGGCGGGCGGATACCCCGAGATGCGGGACCGCAGCACGCTGGCTCGCCGCCAATCTTGGGCCAAGGCTTACATCTCGCACATCATGGAGCGCGACGTGCAAGACATTGCACGCATCGATCAGCTTGTTCATATGCCTACATTGCTCAACTTGCTGGCCAACCAATGCAGCCAGTTGCTTAACCTCGCCCAACTGGGCGCTCAACTGGGGCTGGATTCGAAGACCGCGAACCGTTATGTGGGCGTGTTGGAGCGCCTTTTTTTGGTGCAGCGCTTGCCCGCTTGGGGTCGACACGAAGCCAACCGACTCATCAAATCCCCCAAACTTCATTTTCTGGACGCTGGATTGCAAGCCACGCTCACCCGTCTGACGCCCGACCTGTTGCTCACCCAGCGCCCCCGCTGGGGTGCCACACTGGAAACGTGGGTCTACGCCGAGCTGCGCAAAGCCATCGCCTTGAGCCCTGAGTCCTGGTATCTCAGCCATTACCGAGATAAAGACCAACTTGAAGTCGACTTCGTTCTCGAAGACGCGCGGCGGCAAGTCATGGGTGTTGAGGTCAAAGCTGCCGCCACGGTGTTGCCGCAAGACTTCAAGGGCCTGAAGCGCCTGCAAGCCCTCGCTGGCGACAGCTTCATCAGCGGCATCGTCCTGTATGACGGCACCCAAGCGCTTTCCTTTGGGGACAGGCTTTGGGCCGTTCCCATGTCAGCCCTGTGAATCCGGACCTTCTAGTTTCTTGCTGTCGCTGTTTGAGCGGATGTGAATTGGGTGGTTGATTTAGCCCAATAAATCCAGCAACGTGCGCGCAATCACTTTGGTCGCGCGGCGCAGGTCATCGAGCTGCACGCGTTCATCCGAGCGTTTGGCGTGGCTTTCCAGCACGGTGCGGGGGCCGGCACCGTAGATCACGCCGGGGATGCCGCGCTCCACATACAGGCGCACGTCGGTGTAGAGCGGCGTGCCCACGGCGGGGATGGCTTCGCCAAAGAGTTCGCCGCCGTGTTTTTGGATGGCGTCCACCAGTGGCTGGTTACCGGCCAGTGGTTTCATGGCGTTGGCCAGCAGCATGCGGCGAATGTCCACCTTGAGTTGCTTGCCGCCACGGGGCGGGTTGAAGCTGGCGGACGCATCGGCAATGGTCTGGCGGATGCTGGCTTCGACCTCGGCCGGGTTTTCTTCGGGGATCATGCGGCGGTCGATCTTGAGCACCACTTTGCCGGGAATCACGTTGGTGTTGGTGCCGCCTTGGATCATGCCCACGTTCAGGTAGGGGTGGGTGATGCCTTCGACCTGCGAGGTGGTTTTTTTGTAATCGGCATTGAGCGCGTACAACGCGTTCAGGATGTGCGTGGCCCCTTGCAGGGCGTCCACGCCGCTGTCGGGAATGGCGGCGTGCGACATCTCGCCGTGCACCGTCACTTCGAGCTGCAGGCAGCCGTTGTGGGCGGTGACGACTTGGTAGCTGAAGCCCGCTGCGATCATCAAATCGGGCTTGGTCAGGCCTTTGGCCAGCAGCCAGCCGGGGCCCATTTCGCCGCCAAACTCTTCGTCGTAAGTGAAGTGCAGTTCCACACCGCCTTTGAGGGGGGCGTTGAGCGATTCGAGCGCCCGCGTGGCGAAGGTGAAAGTAGAAAAGTCGCACTTGCTCACGGCGGTGGCGCGCCCGTACATGGCACCGTTGTGCACTTCGCCGCCGTAGGGCGGGTGGGTCCAGCCTTCGCCGGGCGGCACCACGTCGCCGTGGGCGTTCAGGGCAATGGTTTTGCCTTCGCCGTATTGGCGGCGCACGATCAGGTTGGTGATGGACTCCAGGCCGTAGGCTTTCACGTCGGCCTCGGGCACGGCGTGTTTCTCAGCCTCAAAGCCCATGGGCTTGAGCAGCTCGGCGGTGCGTTCGGCGTGGGGCGCGTTGTTGCCAGGTGGCGTGTCGGTGGGCACCTGCACCAGCGCTTGCAAGAACTTGACCTGCTCGTCAAAGTGCGCGTCGATCCAAGTGTCGAGCTGTTGGTATTGGGTTTCGTGATTGACGTTGGGGGCGCTCATGACAGTTCCTGAGTGAGTTGGTTCAAAACGTGGGTGAAAGCGTCGACGCACAGCTGCATGTCGTCGCTGGTGGTGGATTCAAGCGGGTTGTGGCTGATGCCCGCGTTTTCGCCGCGCACAAACAGCATGGCCTGTGGCATGACTTCGTGCAGTTTCATGGCGTCGTGGCCTGCGCCGCTGGGCAGTTTGAACAGCGGCACGCCCAGGGCGCTGACGGCGCGTTCCCAACGCGCTTGCCACTCGGGGGCACTGGGCGCGGCGGCGGCGCTCATGGTCATTTCGGCGTGCACGCGCACGCCCCGGCGTTCGGCAATCGCTTGCAGCTGCGCCAGGATGTCGGCCACCAGCGCGTCGCGCTGGGCGTCGGTGGGGGCGCGCATGTCCAGGCTGAAGGTGCAGCGGCCGGGCACGACGTTGATGGAGCCGTTGGGCACGTTCAGCTGGCCGATGGTGGCCACGCTGTCGCCGTCTGTCGCGGCGCGTTGCTCCATGTACAGCGCCAGTTCGGCTACGGCGCAAGCTGCGTCGCGGCGGCGGTCCATGGGGGTGGTGCCCGCATGGCTGGCGGTGCCAATGACCTCGCACAGGTAGCGCACGCTGCCGTTGATGGACGTGACCACACCCAGCGGAATGTTGACCTCGTTGAGCACCGGGCCTTGCTCGATGTGGACTTCCACAAAGCCCAGGTACTGCGCCGGGTCGCGCTGGATTTTGGGGATGTCGTCCACGCACAGGCCCGCGTGCTGCATGGCGGCGCGCATGGTGACGCCGTCGGCGTCTTGTTGGTCCAGCCATTCGGGTTTGAAGTCGCCGATCAGCGCGCCCGAGCCCAAAAATGTGGCCTTGTAGCGCTGGCCTTCTTCTTCGGCAAAGGCCACCACCTCAATGCCAAAAGGCAAACGCTTGCCTTGTTGGTGCAGCTGCTGCACGCAGGCCATGGGCACAAAGATGCCCAAGCGCCCGTCGTACTTGCCCCCGTTGCGCACGGTGTCGTAGTGGCTGCCGGTCATCAGGTATTGGCCGCTGGGTTTGGTCGGGTGGTAGCGGCCCACCACGTTGCCCACGGCGTCGGTGTAGACCTCGTCAAAGCCGCAGTCGCGCATGTTTTGGGTGATGCGCTGGGCGCAGGCGCGGTGCGCGTCGGTGAGGTAGGTGACCGTCAGTTGGCCTTGCTCGGCGTAGCCGGGGTCGCTGTGGGTGCTGAGCTTTTCTTGCCAGTCCCAGACTTGCTGGCCCAGCGTGGGCTCCACGCCAAATTTGTCGTTCAGCCGAATCTCGACGATGCGGTGGATGTTGCGCAGGCACTCGGCCAATTCAAATTCGGGGTGGCCGTGCAGGCGGCGCTCAAACGCGGCCATGATCTGCTGCTTGTTGTAGCCGACGCCTCGAGGGCCGCGCACGGCCAAGATGAAGGGCCAGCCAAACTTGGCGTTGTAGTCGGCGTTGAGCTTTTGGATCTTCGCAAACTCTTCGGGCGTGCAGTCGGTCAGGCCTGCTTTGGTTTGCTCGTTCGTCGATTCGGCTGTGAGCGTTTTGCTGACCATGGCCTTGCCCGCGAGTTCCGGGTGGGCGCGGATCAGGCCCAGTTGCGCGTCGCGCCCAGCGTGGGCCAACACCTCGCACATGGCGTGCTTGAGGTGGGCCAGCGATTTGAAGGGGCGCTCGTTGAGCGCCTGCTCGGCGATCCAAGGCGAATGCTCGTAAAGCCCGTCGAGCATCTGCGCGGCGTCAGCGGCGGATGCGCTGTTGAGTTGGTCTAGGGTGATGGGCATACTCAGTCCTTGTAGGGGTGTGTGGCTTTCCAGTGCCGCGCAATGTCAATGCGCCGCGCCACCCACACTTTGTCGTGTGACTGGATGTGGTCCAAAAAGCGTTGCAGCGCGGTGATGCGGCCTGGGCGGCCCAGCAAGCGGCAGTGCATGCCGATGCTCATCATCTTGGGCGCGTTGTCGCCGTTCGGGTCGCCTTCGGCATACAGCGCGTCAAATGTGTCTTTCAGGTACTGAAAAAACGGGTCGGCGTGCGAATAGCCTTGCGGCAGCGCAAAACGCATGTCGTTGCAGTCCAGGGTGTAGGGCACGATGAGTTGCGGGGCATCGGTGCCATCGCTCTTGCGGACTTTCATCCAAAACGGCAGGTCGTCGCCGTAGTAGTCGCTGTCGTATTCAAAGCCGCCAAAGTCGGCCACCAAGCGGCGCGTCTTGGGGCTGTCGCGTCCGGTGTACCAGCCCAGAGGCCGTTCACCGGTCAGGTTCTGGATGATCTGCATGGCCTCGGCCATGTGGGCACGCTCGGTGGCTTCATCGATGTTTTGATAATGAATCCACTTGAGGCCGTGGCAGGCGATGTCGTAGCCCAGCTCTTTGAATGCAGCTGTGAGCTCGGGGTGCTTTTGCAGCGCGGTGGCCACACCAAACACGGTGAGCGGGAGGCCACGTTTTTCAAACTCGCGCAGGATGCGCCACACGCCCGCTCGTGAGCCGTATTCGTAAATGCCTTCCATGCTGATGTGCCGCTCAGGGAAAGACGCGGGGTTGAACATCTCGGACAAAAACTGCTCGGAGCCCGCGTCGCCGTGCAACACGGAGTTTTCGCCGCCTTCTTCGTAGTTCAAGACAAATTGCACCGCAATGCGTGCGCCGCCGGGCCACTGGGCGTGGGGCGTTTGGCGGCCGTAGCCGATCAGGTCGCGGGGGTAGGGGAGGGTGCTGTCGTAGGTGCTCATGGCGGAGTTCAGTGCGTATATCAGTGCAGGGGTTCAGGCCAAGGCCAGAGAAATGTCGTGGCTGGGCACTTGGCGGTCAAAGGTCAGGCTTTGCTCCACGTGCAGCAGGTGCTCTTGCATCAGTTGCACGGCTTTGCTGCTGTCTTTTGCGGCCAGCGCGGCCACGATGGCTTCGTGCTCGTCGGTGGAGTGCTCGGCTTCGTTGCGCGACTGGTACATGAGGGTGATCAAAGCGCAGCGCGAGATCAGCTCGCCCAGCACCTGGGCCAGCACCCGGTTGCCCATCAACTCGGCCATGCGCACATGAAAGTCGCCCAGCAGCTCGGTGCGGCCGGGCACGTCGCCCTGGTTCACGGCGTCACGTTCTTGGGCAATGTGCTCTTGCAGCGCCGTGATCTGCTCAGGCGTGACCTGCTGCACAAAAGCGCGGGTCATCTCGGCCTCCAGCATGCGGCGCACGGCAAACACCTGCTGGGCCTCTTCGACCGAGGGCGCGGCCACAAAAGCACCGCGTGCGGGTTCTAACTTGATCAGGCGGTTTTGCGCCAGCTGAAACAAAGCCTGGCGCACCAGGGTGCGCGAGACCCCAAAGTGGTCGGCCAGTTTTTGCTCGGCCAACTTCGATCCGGGCAGCAAACGGTGCTCCACGATGGCGCGGGTCAGGGCTTCAACAATGGCGTGGGTGGTGGAGTTTTCCATTGGGGGCGGGTGGGTCAAGCG
>JAHECM010000058.1 GCA_024641725.1 Limnohabitans sp.
AAAACAAACCGCCGTCGTGGTGAAATTGGTAGACACGCTATCTTGAGGGGGTAGTGGCGAAAGCTGTGCGAGTTCGAGTCTCGCCGACGGCACCAGACAAACAGATGGGTTCTGACTCGCGTCGGAGCCCATCTTCAGGTGACCCGTCAGTCTCAAAATGAACCTCGGCCAATACCTTCCTATTCTTTTGTTCATTCTGGTCGGCGTTGCTGTCGGCGTGATCCCGCAGGTTCTGGGCTACATCCTTGGCCCCAACCGACCTGACGCGGCCAAAAACTCCCCTTACGAATGCGGCTTTGAAGCCTTTGAAGACGCGCGCATGAAATTCGACGTTCGTTACTACTTGGTGGCGATCTTGTTCATTCTTTTTGACCTTGAAATTGCCTTTTTGTTCCCTTGGGCCGTTGCGCTCAAGGAGGTGGGTGTCGCCGGCTTGGTGGCGGTCGTCATTTTCTTGTCTATTCTGGTCGTGGGCTTTGTCTACGAGTGGAAAAAAGGCGCTCTGGACTGGGAGTGACCCCTCCCATGTTCACCCATAACCCCATTCGGCCTCTGAGGATGAAGACATGATTGAAGGCGTGATGAAGGAAGGCTTCATCACCACGAGTTACGACTCTGTGGTGAACTGGGCCAAGACGGGCTCCTTGTGGCCCATGACCTTTGGTTTGGCGTGCTGTGCTGTCGAAATGATGCACGCCGCCACGGCCCGTTATGACTTGGCCCGTTTTGGCGCGGAAGTCTTTCGCGCCAGTCCCCGTCAGGCCGATTTGATGATCGTGGCCGGCACCCTGTGCAACAAAATGGCACCAGCTTTGCGCAAGGTGTACGACCAGATGTCCGAGCCGCGTTGGGTGATCTCCATGGGCTCGTGTGCCAATGGCGGTGGCTACTACCACTACAGTTACTCGGTCGTGCGCGGTTGTGACCGCGTGGTGCCGGTGGATGTGTATGTGCCCGGTTGCCCGCCCACGGCTGAAGCCTTGATCTACGGCATCATCCAGCTGCAGCAAAAAATTCGCCGCACGCAGACCATTGCGCGCGCTTGAGGAGGCAATGAATGACTGACTTTGCCATCCGTCCCGAAGACCTGCAATCCAAGCTGGCCGCTGTGTTGGGCGAACGTGCCCAAGTCACACTGGCACTGGGTGAGGCGACTGTGCATGTGGGTGCCGCGCATTACCTGGATGTGATGCAGACCCTGAAAACCGCCGAAGGCTGCCAGTTTGAGCAGCTGATGGACCTGTGTGGCGTCGACTACTCCACTTACCGCGAAGTGGGCACCGATGGCCCGCGTTTTGGCGTCACCATCCACTTGCTGTCGGTCAGCCTGAACCAACGCGTTCGTGTGAAAGTATTGTGCCCAGACGACGATTTGCCCTTGGTGGCCTCGGTCAACGATCTGTGGAACTCTGCCAACTGGTACGAACGAGAAGCCTTCGATTTGTTTGGCATCGTGTTTGAAGGTCACAACGACCTGCGCCGCATCTTGACCGACTACGGTTTCATTGGCCACCCGTTCCGCAAAGATTTCCCGCTGTCGGGCCACGTCGAGATGCGCTACGACGCCGAACGCAAACGTGTGGTGTACGAGCCTGTGAGCATTGAGCCTCGCGAGATCACGCCGCGCATCATCCGCGAAGAAAACTACGGAGGCCTGCACTGATATGGCCGAAATCAAAAACTACACGCTGAACTTCGGGCCTCAGCACCCAGCAGCCCACGGCGTTTTGCGATTGGTCCTGGAGCTTGACGGCGAGGTCGTGCAACGCGCCGATCCGCACATTGGCTTGCTGCACCGCGCCACTGAAAAGCTGGCTGAGAGCAAAACGTACATCCAGTCTTTGCCCTACATGGACCGCCTCGACTATGTGTCGATGATGTGCAACGAGCATGCTTACTGCTTGGCCATCGAAAAGATGCTGGGCATTGAGGTGCCGCTGCGTGCGCAGTACATCCGTGTGATGTTCTCCGAAATCACGCGCTTGCTCAACCACCTCATGTGGCTGGGCTCGCACGGCAACGATTGCGGCAGTTCCACCATCTTGATCTACACCTTCCGCGAACGCGAAGACCTGTTTGACATGTACGAAGCCGTCTCGGGTGCCCGCATGCATGCCGCGTACTTCCGTCCGGGTGGCGTGTACCGGGACTTGCCAGACAGCATGCCTCAGTACAAGGCCAGCAAAGTCAAAAACGCCAAAACAGTGGCGAGCATGAACACGAACCGCCAAGGCTCATTGCTCGACTTCATTGACGACTTCACCCAGCGCTTTCCCAAGTGCATGGACGAGTACGAAACTCTGTTGACCGACAACCGCATCTGGAAGCAGCGCACCGTGGGTGTGGGCGTGGTGCCCGCTGAGCGTGCGCTCAACTTGGGCATGACCGGCCCGATGCTGCGCGGCTCGGGCGTGGCTTGGGACTTGCGCAAGAAGCAGCCCTACGATGCTTACGACAAAGTTGAATTCGATATTCCCGTTGGCAAAACCGGTGACAGTTACGACCGTTACCTTGTGCGCATTCAAGAAATGCGCGAGTCCAACAAGATCATTCAACAGTGTGTGAGCTGGTTGCGCGCAAATCCTGGTCCCGTGATCAACGAGACAGCCAAAATTGCGAACCCCAAGCGCGAGGACATGAAGTCCAATATGGAAGCGCTGATCCACCACTTCAAGCTGTTCACGGAGGGCTTCAAAGTGCCCGAAGGTGAGGCTTACGCTGCCGTCGAACACCCCAAGGGCGAGTTCGGCATCTACATCGTGAGCGATGGTGCCAACAAGCCTTATCGCCTCAAAATTCGCGCCCCGGGCTTTGCCCACTTGGCGACCCTCGATGAAATGGCCCGTGGCCACATGTTGGCTGACGCTGTCGCCATCATCGGCACGATGGACATTGTGTTTGGAGAGATTGACCGATGATCTCGGAGTCCACAAAAACACGCTTTGCGCGTGAAGTCGCTAAATTTCCGGCGGATCAAAAACAGTCTGCCGTGATGGCCTGCCTGTCCATCGTTCAGCAAGAACAGGGCTGGGTCAGTCCTGATGCCGAGCAGGGTGTGGCGGAGTACCTGGGCATGCCGGTGATGGCGGTCCACGAAGTCACCACCTTCTACAACATGTACAACCAAAAGCCGGTGGGCAAGTTCAAGTTGAACGTCTGCACCAACCTGCCTTGCCAGTTGCGCGGTGGCCAAAAAGCCTTGCAGCACTTGGAGCACAAGTTGGGCGTGCACGCTGGCGAGACTACAGCCGACGGCTTGTTCACCTTGCAGCCCAGTGAGTGTCAAGGCGCTTGCGCTGATGCCCCGGTGCTGCTGGTCAATGACCGCCACATGTGCAGCTTCATGAGCAATGACAAGCTTGATCAACTGGTTGACAGCCTCAAGAAAGCGGAGGCAGTCTGATGAGCGTCGCGCAAATTCTCAGTCAGTTCCAAGCCTCTGGCGCGGAAACATGCTTTCATGACCGCCACATCAACCCGCAAATTTATGCGGGCTTGGACGGCAAGAACTGGGGCATCCATGACTATGTCGCTCGCGGCGGTTACGCTGCCCTGCGCAAGATCTTGGGTCAAGACGGAGGCGAAGGCCTCACGCAAGACCAAGTGATCGCCACCGTCAAAGAATCCGGCCTGCGCGGCCGTGGCGGTGCAGGCTTTCCCACAGGTCTGAAGTGGAGCTTCATGCCCCGCCAGTTCCCTGGTCAAAAGTACTTGGTCTGCAACTCGGACGAAGGCGAGCCGGGCACCTGCAAAGACCGGGACATCATGGAGTTCAACCCGCACACGGTGATCGAGGGCATGATCATCGCGGCTTATGCCATGGGCATCAGCGTGGGTTACAACTACATTCACGGCGAAATCTTCCACACTTATGAGCGTTTTGAAGCGGCTCTGGAAGAAGCCCGTGCCGCCGGTTATCTGGGCAACAACATCTTGGGTTCGGCGTTCAGTTTTCAGCTGCACGCCTCGCACGGTTTCGGCGCGTACATCTGCGGCGAAGAGACGGCACTCTTGGAGTCGCTCGAAGGCAAAAAAGGCCAGCCGCGCTTCAAACCGCCGTTCCCAGCCAGTTTTGGTCTGTATGGCAAGCCCACCACCATCAACAACACCGAGACCTTTGCGGCGGTGCCTTGGATCATCCGCAACGGTGGTCAGGCCTACCTCGAATGCGGCAAGCCCAACAACGGCGGCACCAAGATTTTCTCGGTCAGCGGTGACGTGGAGCGTCCCGGCAACTACGAAGTGCCTATGGGCACCCCGTTTGCCAAGTTGCTCGAACTCGCCGGTGGCGTGCGCGCGGGTCGCCAACTCAAGGCCGTGATCCCCGGTGGATCGTCTTCGCCAGTCGTTCCGGCTGAGCTGATGATGAAGCTCACCATGGACTACGACAGCATCGCCAAAGAAGGCGGCTCCATGCTGGGTTCTGGCGCTGTGATCGTGTTGGACGACTCCCGTTGCATGGTCAAGTCCTTGCAGCGTCTGTCGTACTTTTACTCGCACGAATCCTGCGGTCAGTGCACCCCATGCCGCGAAGGCACGGGTTGGCTCTGGCGCGTGGTTGACCGCATCGAACGCGGCGAAGGGCGTCCCAGCGACTTGACCTTGCTCGACAGCGTGGCGGGCAACATCATGGGACGAACAATTTGCGCTTTGGGTGACGCAGCGGCCATGCCCGTACGCGGCATGCTCAAGCACTTCCGTCACGAATTTGAACACCACATCGAGCACAAGACC
Organism: Limnohabitans sp.; assembly: GCA_024641725.1. Taxonomy (GTDB): domain Bacteria; phylum Pseudomonadota; class Gammaproteobacteria; order Burkholderiales; family Burkholderiaceae_C; genus Limnohabitans_A. The sequence continues at coordinate 4,735 of JAHECM010000058.1, forward strand.
TGCGTGGTCGGTGCCGATGTTTGAGGGTAAGGCCCACCATGGTTGAAATCGAACTCGACGGCAAGAAGGTGGAAGTGGCTGAAGGCAGCATGATCATGCATGCTGCTGAACACGCCGGCACTTACATTCCGCATTTTTGCTACCACAAGAAGCTCTCTATCGCTGCCAACTGCCGGATGTGCTTGGTCGATGTGGAGAAAGCCCCCAAACCCATGCCTGCCTGCGCCACGCCCGTGACACAGGGCATGATCGTGCGCACCAAGAACGACAAGGCCGTCACGGCCCAAAAGTCGGTCATGGAGTTTCTGCTGATCAACCATCCCCTGGACTGCCCCATCTGCGACCAAGGCGGTGAGTGCCAGTTGCAAGACTTGGCTGTCGGTTATGGCGGCACGTCATCGCGCTACGAAGAAGAAAAGCGCGTGGTCTTCCACAAAGACGTCGGCCCGCTGATCTCGATGGAAGAGATGAGCCGCTGCATCCATTGCACACGCTGTGTGCGCTTTGGCCAAGAAGTGGCCGGCGACATGGAGCTGGGCATGTCCCATCGCGGCGAGCATGCCGAGATCGAGACCTTCTTGGGCAAGACCATTGACTCGGAGCTGTCGGGCAACATGATCGACATCTGCCCGGTAGGCGCCTTGACCAGCAAGCCGTTCCGCTACCACGCACGCACTTGGGAGCTGTCCCGCCGCAAGTCGGTGGCTGCGCACGACTCCTCAGGTGCCAATTTGATCGTGCAGGTCAAAAACAACCAAGTCCAACGCGTTGTGCCGCTCGAAAACGAAGCCGTCAACGAATGCTGGATTGCCGACCGTGACCGTTTCTCCTACGAAGCCCTCAACGGTGGCGAGCGACTGACCCAGCCCATGCTCAAGCAAGGCGGTGAGTGGAAAGAAGTCGATTGGCAAACCGCCCTTGAATACGTGGCCAATGGCCTGAAAAACATTCAACGTGACCACGGTGCCGCCAGCATCGGTGCGTTGGTCAGCCCACACAGCACCCTTGAAGAAGCCTATTTGGCTGGCGCTTTGTTGCGCGGTCTGGGTTCCGACAACGTGGACCACCGCCTGCGCAACGCCGAGTTCGCCGCAGGCGAGGGCGTTCGTTGGTTGGGCACCTCCATTGCATCTCTGAGCACGCTGCAACGCGTCTTGGTCGTGGGCTCCAACCTGCGCAAAGACCACCCCTTGTTCGCGCAGCGTGTGCGCCAAGCTGTGCGCCATGGTGCACAGGTCAACGCCGTCACATCTGTGGCCGCTCTGGCGTCTGCAGACGCTTGGGCCATGCCTGTGGCCAACACCTTGTTGTCGGACGCCTCGGGCTGGGCGCAATCCTTGGCCAATGTGGCGGCAGCCATTGCTGCTGACAAAGGCATTGCCGCTCCGGCATCCGGCCAAGCCACGGCCGAGGCCCAGGCGGTGGCCAAGTCACTGCTGGGCGGTGAACGCAAAGCGGTGCTGCTGGGCAACGGTGCAGCGCACCATGCCAACGCATCGAGCCTGTTGGCTCTGGCCAATTGGATCGGTGAGCACACCGGTGCCAGCGTCGGCTACCTGACCGAAGCGGCCAACACCCTGGGCGCACAGTGGGCCAATGCACAGCCTCAAACCGGCGGTAAAAACGCCGCGCAGATGCTCAACGGCAGTCTCAAAGCCGCCTTGCTGCTGAACACCGAGCCTGAGTTCGACAGCGCCGCAGGCGCTGCCGCAGCGCAGGCTTTGGCCGCAGCCGAGATGGTGGTCACGCTCAGCCCGTTCAAGGCAAACATGGCTTTCAGTGATGTGCTGCTGCCCATCGCACCCTTCACCGAAACCTCGGGCAGCTTCGTCAACGCCGAAGGCCGACTGCAAAGCTTCCATGCCGTGGTCAAGCCCTTGGCTGAAACCCGTCCAGCCTGGAAAGTACTGCGCGTATTGGCCAACTTGCTGGACATCCCGGGCTTTGCCTTCGAAACCTCGCAGGACGTGTTGGCCCGTGCCACCGCACAGCCTTTGCACTTGTCCAACGCGACCCGTGCAGAAGTTCGCTTGGGTGGCTCCGTTGGTGAACCCGCTGTGGCCGCCATTTACCAGCTTGACAGCATCGTGCGCCGTGCACCGTCGCTGCAATTGACGGCCGACGCACGCCGAGCACAGGAGGTCGCAGCATGATCGATGCGCTGTACAACGGTGGCCTGAATTTACTGGCCGATGCCTGGTGGACCACGATGGCCTGGCCCGTCCTTTGGATTTTGCTCAAAATCGTGGCTGT
>JAHECM010000063.1 GCA_024641725.1 Limnohabitans sp.
CATTGACCAGCACGGTGATGCGGTCGGCAAATTCAAACACCAAGTCCATGTCGTGCTCGATCAGCAAGACCGACACATCGGCAGGCAAGGCGGCCACGGTTTGCAAGAGTTCTTCGCGCTCGCCTGCAGGCACACCGGCCACCGGTTCGTCCAGCAGCAGCACTTTGGGCTCGCACGCCAGTGCGATGGCCATCTCCAGCAAACGGCGTTTGCCGTAGGCCAAGTGCTCGGTGCGCTGGTGCATGACCTCGCTCAGGCGGAACATGTCCAGGAGCTGCTCGGCGCGATCGACCACGGCCGCGTCTTGACCCAAGGCCTGCCACCAGCGCCCACCCAACCCACGCTGCTGCGAGACCACCATCACCAAGGTCTGCAAAGGGCTCATGCTGGCAAACAATTGGTTGATTTGAAACGTGCGCACCAAACCACGGCGCACACGTTGGTGCGGTGCCAAGCGGCCAATGTCCTGCCCCAGCAACTCGATGCGGCCAGCCGTGGCAGGCAGCACCCCTGTGAACAGATTGATCAGCGTGGTCTTGCCCGCGCCGTTGGGCCCGATCAGTGCATGCCTGGCGCCCAGCCGCAGCTCAAGGTTGACATGGTCCGTGGCGGTGATGCCTCCGAACTTTTTGACCAAGCCTTCGGCCTTTAAAACAACGGGCGCGCTCATGGGCGACTCCTTGGGCCAAACCACAACCAAGGGCGAATCAAACGCTCACGCCCCACCAGCACCAGCACCACCAAGAACAGGCCAATCCAAAAGGTCCAGTACTGCGGTGTGATGGCTGAAATCACGTCGTGCATCAGCTTGAACACCACCGCACCCGCCACGCCGCCATAGAGCCAGCCCACGCCGCCAATCACCAGCATCAGCATCACGTCGGCCGAGCGGTCAAGCGCGAACACATCCAAAGAAGCAAAGCCCGTGGTCTGCGCCATCAAAGCGCCTGCGGCCCCGGCCAGTGCCGCAGCCAAGGTGTAAACCACCGCCAGTCGAGACGGCACCGAGATGCCAATCGCCATGGCCCGCAGCGGGTTGTCGCGCACCGCCATGAGCGTGGCCCCCCACGGCGAGCGAACCCAGCGCCGGGCCAATGCAAACAGGGCCAACAACACGCTGAGCGAGTACCATGCGGCGGTTTGCCCATACAGGTCAAACTCAAACCGACCCAGCACCGGGCCCATCAGCACGCCTTGCAAACCGTCTGAGCCCCCCGTCAGCCAGTCGAGTTTGTTGGCCAACTCCATCAAAATGAGGGCCACCCCCAAAGTGACCATGAGCCGCGTCAAGTCAGTGCCGCGCAAAATGGTCAGTGAGCACACCGCCCCCAGCACAGTGGCTGCAGACATGCCCACCAGCAGCCCCAACAGCGGATCGGGGTGAATGTGTTTGGCAAACAGCGCAGCGGCATAGGCCCCCAAGCCCAAAAACGCCGCATGCCCCAGCGACACGATGCCGGTGTAACCCAAGACCAAGTCCAGCGAGACAGCAAACAGCGCAACGATGGCGATTTCATTGACGATCAAAGCGTGGCCAGGCAAAAGCGCAGGCGCCACAAAAGCCAAAAGCCACAGCAAGGGCTCGTACCAGCGCCAGCGGCCTTGCGCCAGCAGTTGTGATTGCGCGTGCATCAACGGCCTCCCTTTCGCACAAACAAACCCTGCGGACGCCAGATCAAGATCACGATCATCAGCGAATACACAATGAACGCGCCCAACTTGGGCATGTAGTATTTGCCCGCCACGTCGGCCACGCCCAGCAGCAAGGCCGCCAGCAGGGGGCCGGTGATGGACGAGGTGCCCCCCACGGCAACCACAATCAAAAAGTACACCATGAACTTCAGCGGGAACGTGGGGTCAAGGCCGAGCACCTCAGCCCCCAGCGCACCGCCCAAACCGGCCAAGCCCGAGCCCACCGCAAAGGTGGTGGCAAACACCCAATTGACGGGAATGCCCAGGCCCGCAGCCACGCGGCTGTCATCCACACTGGCCCGCAAGCGGCTGCCAAATCGGGTGCGCGTCAGGATGAATTGCAGGCCCAGCGTGAGCGCCGCACACACCGCAATGATGAACAAGCGGTAGTGGCCCATGCCCAGCCAAAGTTGATCGCCGCTGCTCCACTCGGTGCGCCCACGCAGCCAATCGGGCAGCTGCATGATCTGCTGTTGCGAGCCCATGAAGTAATCGATGCTGGCCACCGACATGAACGCCAGGCCAATCGAAAACAGCACCTGGTCCAGGTGGGGCTTTTTGTACATGGGGCGGTACAGCGTGCGCTCCAGCACCGCCCCCAACAGCGCAGCCCCAGCAAAAGCCAGGGGCAAGCACAGCAAAAAAGGCACTTGCCAGCGCTGCATCAGCACCACCGTGAGGTAGCCCCCGACCATGGCAAATGCCCCGTGCGCCAAGTTGATGAAATTCATCAAGCCCATGGTCACGGACAGGCCCACAGCCAAGATGAACAAAAGCATGCCGTAGGCCACGCCGTCAAAAAGAATGGTCAGCATCCGACGCCTTCAGTGGTTTCAAGCCATTGGTGCATGGCGCGCAGCACCGCAAGGGGCTGCTCTTGCATGGCCATGTGGCCACAATCAGGAATGGCCACGATGGCAGGGCGCGCCGGCATGGCATCGGCCAAAGCTTGGTGCTGAACCGGGGTCGCCCAACTGTCGAGCTCGCCGCACAGCACCAGCGTGGGCAGCTGCAGCCGCTGCAGCACGTCGGTGGCATCGGGCCGGTGGATCAAAGCGCGCAACTGCCGCTCAAAAATGTCGGCGCTTTTGCGCTCGAACATGGCCACGATGTCATCGATCAAGGCCGCGTCCTTCAAGCGCTGCGGCGCCACCATGCCTTGAACCCATTCGATGGCCATGGCGCGCACGCCCTGCTCACGGGCGATGGCCAACAAAGCCATGCGCTTGCGCACTTCTTCGTCTCCGGCCGCGCCCTCTGCTTTGGGCAGGTGGCCGGTGTCAAACAAGCCCAAGTGCGTCACCCGCTCGGGGGCGATGCGCATGACTTCGAGCGCCACGCGCCCCCCCATGGAGTGCCCCGCCAGCGCGAAACGCGCAGGCGCACTGGCCAGGACTTGCTCGGCCATCTGCGTCAGGCTGTCGGCCATGCCATGGTCCACCACGCGGCAGTCGGCCAGTTCCGACAAGCCCGGCAGCACAGGCTGCCAGGCGGTGCCGTCGCACATCAGGCCAGGAACGAGGATCAGTGTCGTCATGCGCGTCTGTGCCGCTTACTTGGTTTTGCCCGGGTCTTTCACGTCCTTGACGGTCGCGAACTCTTGGTTGTAGAGCTGGCCATTGACCTTCTCGACTTTGCGGATGTAGATGTTGTGCACCACATCGCGGGTTTGGGCGTCGATGAACATCGGGCCGCGAGGGCTCTCAAAGACCTGGCCCTTCATGGCGTCCAGCAAGGCTTGGCCGCCCGCACCTTTGGTGGTCTTGGCCGCTTCGTAGATCACGCGCATGCCGTCATAGCCGCCCACGGCCATGAAGTTGGGGCGCAGACCGTTGTTGGCTTTCTCGAAAGCCGCAACAAACTTTTTGTTCAGTGGCGAATTGTGCGAGGCCGAATAGTGGTGCGAGGTCACCACGCCGTTGGCCACTTCACCCATGCCGTTCAAGATGTCGTCGTCGGTGATGTCGCCGGTGCCGATCAGCTTGATGCCGGCTTTGTCCAGACCGCGCTCGGCAAACTGCTTCATCAGCGGCGCGCCAATGCCGGACGGCACAAACACATAGACCGCATCGGGTTTGAGGTCACGCACTTTTTGCAAAAACGGTGCGAAGTCCGGGTTGCGCATGGGCACGCGCAAGCTGTCGAGCACCTGGCCACCGTTGAACAACAAGCGGTCTTTGAAATACTTTTCAGCATCGATGCCGGGGCCGTAGTCAGCCACCAGCGTCACCACTTTTTTGATGCCGTTGTTGGGCACCCAGTCGGCCAGTGCGACGGCCGCTTGCGGCAGCGTGAAGCTGGTGCGGATGATGAAGGGCGAAGCTTCGGTGATGCTGGACGTGGCCGCCGCCATCACCACCAAGGGGGTTTTGGATTGGGTGGCAATCGGCGCAGTGGCCAGCGCCAGCGGCGTCAGGCCAAAACCGGCCAGCACGCTGACTTTTTCGTTCACGACCAACTCTTGCGCGATGCGCTTGGTCACATCGGGCGCGCTGGTGTCGTCCTTGACGATCAGCTCGACTTTTTTGCCGGCCACGGTGTCGCCGTTTTGCGCCATGTACAGGCGTGCAGCAGCCTCAATTTGTTTGCCCGTTGAGGCAAACGGCCCGGTCATGGGCAAGATCAGGCCGATCTTGAATTTGTCTTGGGCCATGGCACTCGAAGCGCTCAGGGCCAGGGTGGCGCAAGCCACGGCGGTCAGGAATTGACGTTTTTGCATGGAAGTCTCCTCGTTAAAAAATCGTTGTTCAGGATGGGCGGATCAACTGCACACCGGGCGTGCCCGATGCGGCAGGGTCGCGCAAAGCAACCTGCATGTTTTGCCGTGCGATGCGCGAATGCTCGCGCATGATGGCTTCGGCCCGACCGGCTTCGCGCCGCTCGATGGCGTCCAGCACCTGCCGATGCTGGTGCTGCGCCACCACCAGGTTGTCGCGGGCTTGCGCGTTGTGGATTTCAACGCCCACAAAGCCTGAGGCCGACGCAAAGGGCAAGCTGGCCGCACGTTCAATCTCGCGCGCCAGCACGGCGCTGTCGGGCATCTCTGACAGTTGCTTATGGAACTGGCCATTGAGCGCCACGTAGGCCGAAAAGGTCTCATCGTCCAAGGCCGAATCGCGCAGCACCAGATCAATCCGAGCGAGGCACTCGCGCGCCTGCACCAGCAAACTGGGCCGTACACCGCGCTCGGCGGCCAGGCGGGCAGCCAAGCCTTCCAGCGTGCCACGCAGCTCGATCGCATCGGCCACTTCGCGTTCAGAAAAAGTGCGCACCGCATAGCCACCACCGGGCAGCGGTGCCAGCAAGCCTTCTTGCTTAAGGTGCATCAGCGCTGCACGAATGGGGGTGCGCGACATGCCCAGTCGCTCGACCAAGGCCAACTCGGCAATGCGTGCGCCTGCAGGCAAGTCACCGGCCAAAATCAACTCGCGCAGGCGCTGCTGGGCCTTGACGGCCTGGGAGCCGCCTTCGGCGTCAGAGTCAACAAGTCGAACGGTGGATGCGGACATAGGCCAATCGATAAAAACGCGATTAAACCACCGTCCGGGCCAATGATGTATACAAAAAACTCCTTGAGTCTCGTTTTTTGCCCAAATTTTAAGCAAAACTTGCATTTAATGTATCCAAAGAGACAGGCCAAGCCCTGCAGCAAAATGCAGGCATTGGATGAAACACCCCCATGGATTTGCAATTTCTTGAATTTGACTGCAGCGAAGACAGCGAGGGCGTGGTCTGCTGGGACGCACTGGCCCAACCTGCCGCACGCCACAGCCCCGCCCTGCTGCTCGAAGTGACGCAGCTGCTGGCCTGGGCGCACCGCTTTGGCCCACACGCCCCCGGCCCGCTCGAAGACGGCGCCGATTGGGACTTTGACCTGCAGATTCGTTTCAGCGATGCCCCGCTGCCGGTCCACTGGAACAGCGAAAACCATACGTTGGTGCTGTCGTCATCACCAACGCCGAGCGATGCGATCACCCTGAGCCTGAGCATCAGCGGTACCCCCGCATTTGCCCAAGCTTTTCGCGCGCACTGCCACGCCCCATGAACACCACGCCCCACACCACCGGGCACCCTGCCCCGGTCAGCTTTGCGCAGGCCCTGAAGTTCTGGTTCTGGCTGGGCTGCGTCAGCTTTGGCGGCCCTGCGGGGCAGATCGCGCTGATGCACGAAGAGCTGGTGGTGCGCCGCCGCTGGATTTCAGAGCAGCGCTACCAGCACGCGCTCAACTACTGCATGCTGCTGCCCGGCCCCGAAGCGCAACAACTGGCCACGTACACCGGCTGGCTGATGCACGGCACGCGCGGTGGTATCGCCGCAGGGGCTTTGTTTGTGCTGCCCAGTCTGGTGCTGCTGATCGTGCTGTCGTGGGCTTACACCGCCTGGGGTCAGCACCCTTGGGGGCAGGCGCTGCTGTGGGGCCTCAAGCCCGCAGTGACCGCGTTGGTGATTCACGCGGTGCACCGCATGGCCAAACGCACGCTCCAAGCGCGCTGGCTGTGGGGGGTGGCGGGCTTGTCATTTCTGGGCATGCTGTGGGCTTGGCCGTTTGCGCTCATCATTGCCGCAGCGGCTGCGACCGGTTGGCTGATGCAAGGCCAAGGGGTTGTCGCAGAATCGGTCCCGCATGGCCCCACGCCCCCACTTGACAGACAAGGCACCCATCCCGACAGCGGGGCCATCCGCTCCAACAATGATGCCCCCGCTTGGCTGAACGAGCACAGCACACCGCCAGCACACACTCTTTTTGAGCCTCGCCGCCTGTTGCGCGCCATTGGGCTGGGTGTGGGCCTGTGGTCCATCACGCTGGGACTGCTGGCCTGGACATTGGGCACCGACCACACGCTGACGCACATGGGCGGTTTTTTCACGCAGGTGGCGTTGCTGACCTTTGGTGGCGCGTATGCGGTGTTGCCCTTTGTCACGCAGGCGGCGGTGTCGCACTACCACTGGCTGAGCGCATCGCAAATGATGGACGGTTTGGCTTTGGGCGAAACCACCCCCGGCCCGTTGATCATTGTGGTGGCGTTTGTGGGTTTTCTGGGCGGTCACAGCCAAGCCATCACCGGGCACGCTTGGCTGGGGGGCATGGTCGCCGCTGTGGTGGTGACTTGGTTCACGTTTTTGCCCTCCTTCGTGTTCATTTTGGCGGGCGGGCCACTGGTTGAATCCACCCGCCACCGGCCTGCACTGCAAGGCCCTCTGCTGGCCATCAGCGCAGCGGTGATCGGTGTCATGGCGCAGCTGGCCGCTGT
>JAHECM010000075.1:0-4948 GCA_024641725.1 Limnohabitans sp.
CGCATTTTGGAGCCCGTCAAAGGCAAGCTGGCCAACACGCTGATTGAGATGGAGCAAGACGTGCAAAGCTCGATCAGCTACGCCGGTGGCACCAAACTGATGGACATCCGCAAGGTGAACTACGTGACCTTGGGTGGCGACAACGCGGGTGAACACCTGCTGATGTAAACGACTTGCATGGATCGCCGCGCTCCGCTCGCGATGACGCACCACCCAGTTGTCACTGCGAGGCGCCAAGCGCCGCGGCTGTCCATGGATTGCCGGCCCCCAGCGCCAGCACGCTGCCGCTGACCACCAGCAAGGCGCAAATGAGCTGCCGCAATCTGGCCGCCGTCACACGGCGTGCCAGCCTGTGCCCCAGCCACACACCGGCAAAAGCCAAACCCACCAACACCGACCAACGCGCCCACAGCAACGGGCTGGTCAATCGCCCGTCCCAGGCCATGCCCATCAGCACAGTGCTGGCCGCCACGGTGATGATCATGGGTGTGCTCGCACGCATGGCCTGCGGGTCCGGTACGCGGCGAGACAGCCAAGCCACCACAGGCGGGCCTGCAGTGCCAAACAGCATCTCGATCAGCCCCACCGCTGCCCCGACCGGATGCGCCCAACGTGGATGGACCAGAGCCACCGCAGCTGCGGGTGTGCGAAGGGCGTGGAGCCCAACGCCGGCCACGTACAAGCCCAACAGCAGCAAAGGCCAGCGCGCATGCATATGGTGCGTCAACCAAAGACCCGCCAAAGCACCCAGCACCATGCCCGGCAGCAGGCGGCGCAATTCAGCCCACTGCACATGACGCCAGTTCAGTCCACTGTGAAATGCCGATGCAGGCACGTCTAACAGCAGCACCAGTGCCACCACCTCGTGCAGCGGCCAGGCCCAAGCCAGCAAGGGAACGATGACCAGGGCCGAACCAAAACCGATCAGGCCCAGCACGGTGTAGCCCGTCAACACCACCCCCATCGGGTAGAGCCATTCGGTCATGCGGGGATCGCCTCGCGGTCGGTCAGGTGCGCGGCCACAAAGCGCCGAAACTCGGCCATGATGGGCAGCTCGCTGCGGCCCGCCAAGGTGATGAGACTCAGTCGCGCGCCCGAGCGAAATGGCGGCTCCATCTTCAGCTCAAACAAGTCACCCGAGGTCAACTCGGCCTGGGCAGCTCCCAAGATGCCCAAAAATACCGCGTCCGTTTGCCGCGTGACCGCGATCAAACTGGCCAGATCTTCGCACTGCAAGGTGATCATGGCTGCCGGATCGGCCTGCGCCCCATAGTGCTCCACCATGATCCGCGAGACCTCTGGCGACAAAGGGGAAGAGGCCATGGGGTAGTCCAGCAGCGCTTCGAACTTCACGCTTTGGGGCGCATCGGTCAGCAAAGGGTGACCGCGCCGACACAAAAAACCTGCCCGCATGTCAACGAACATCTCCAGATGCAGATCGGGCGCGGGCACCACGCGGCGCACATCGATGACCAGCGCATCGAGTTGACGTTCACGCAGCTGCATGAGCTGCAACTCGGTGGCCCCTCTGGAAATCGACACCTTCACCCCGGGGTGGTTTTGCGCCATGTGCAGCAACCACGGCGTCATCAGCATGGCCCCGGGGCCTGCACCCAAACCCACTCGCAAGTGCCCCAAACCGCCTTCTTGCAGCAAAGCCGCGCCATGCTGGAGTTCGGCCGCCTCTTGCACAATGCGACGCGCTCGCGCCAACACCGAGTGGCCCAAGGCCGTGAGTTCGTTCTTTTTGCCAATGCGGTCCACCAAGGCACCGCCCAACTCCAATTCCAGGGCCTGGATGCTGCGGCTCAGCGCCGACTGGGTGATGTGCAGCTTTTCTGCGGCGCGGCTGAAGGAGCCGCAATCGGCCAATGCCAGCCAGTGTTCGAGGTGGCGCAGGTTCATTTATGAGTCCAGCGAATAGAAATCAGAAAAATAATTCATTGGACACATGGTAATTCCATTTCTAACATGCCTTTGCAACAGAGCACGCACGCCATGCTCAAGCCCATCCCTCAGCACTCAGGAGCCTCCCCATGAAACGCACATTCACCTTGCCCCGCCTTCTGGCCACCTTGCTCTGCGGCCTGGCCATGGCCACTTCGCAGGCGCAGGCGCAGTCCTTTCCCAGCAAGCCCGTCAACCTGATGGTGCCCTACCCTGCGGGGGGGCTGTCGGACGTGATTGCGCGCATGGTCAATGTGCCTTTGTCCAAGCACCTGGGCCAGCCGGTGATCGTCGAAAACCTGGGCGGCGTGAGTGGCGCGATTGCGGCGCAAAAGGTGCTCAACGCGCCCAGTGACGGTTACTACCTCTTTCAAGGCTCGCCCAATGAGCTGATCTTGTCGCCGCTGGCCAATGCCGCTGTCAAACTCAAAAGCGAAGACTTCCGGCTGGTGCAGATCGTGGGGGCCGCACAAATCGCCTTTTTGGCGCGCAAAGACATTCCCGCCACCAGCGTAGACGAGCTGCTGGATTACGCCCGCAAAATGGCCAAAGAAGGCAAGCCCTTGACCTACGCCTCGGTCGGCCCTGGCTCGTTCTACCATTTGCTGGGCGAGCACCTGTCCAAAGTCACTGGCATCGAGATGACGCATGTGCCCTACAAAGGCGGCGCCCCGGCCAACCAAGACCTGATTGGCGGCCAAGTTGACATTTACCTGGCCCCCTTTGGCAAAAACTACACCGACTTGGCCAAAGACGGGCGCATCAAGATTTTGGCCATGCTGAACAAAGAGCGGCTGGAGGGCGTCAAGCAGTTTCCCGCCATCACTGAGAGCAAGCAGCTGAAGAATTTTGACTTCAACATCTGGACCGGCTACTTTGTCAAAAAAGACACCCCAGAGGCTGTGGTGCAAAGCCTGCACAAAGCCCTGACCGACACCTTGGGCGATGCCAGCGTGCGCAATGGCCTGGAAATCAACAGCTTGCTGGTGGCCAAACCCCTGCCCCTGAGCGAGTTGAACAAGGTTTACAGCGAGGGAACGACTCAGTTCCGCGCCATCGCCAAATCGATTAATCTGCAGCCGCAATAAGCCCATTCCTTCATCACAAAGGTCCCTCCATGAATGCCCCTCGCGAAGCTTTTTTGCACGACAAACTCCAAGCCCTGCAAGCGCAGGCCGATGAGTTCATCGCGGTGCGCCGCGACATCCACAAGCACCCCGAGATGGGCTACAAGGAATACCGCACCAGCGATCTGGTGGCCGAGCAGCTGCACGCTTGGGGCTACCAAGTCACACGCGGCTTGGGCGGCACGGGCTTGGTCGGGCAACTCCAAAAAGGCTCAGGGACAAAAAGCATCGGCCTGCGCGCCGACATGGACGCCTTGCCCATAGACGAGTCCACAGGCCTGCCTTACGCCAGCTGCAACACCGGCATCATGCACGCCTGCGGCCACGACGGGCACACTGCCATGCTGCTGGCTGCGGCCAAGCACCTGGCCCAAAAAGTCAATTTCAGCGGCACGCTCAACCTGATCTTCCAGCCCGCTGAAGAAGGCTTGGCTGGGGCCAAAAAGATGATGGACGACGGGCTGTTTGACCAGTTCCCGTGCGACGCCATTTTTGCCATGCACAACATGCCCGGTCACCCCCAAGGGCAGCTGATCTTCCGCGATGGTGCGGCCATGGCCTCTTCGGACAATGTGACCATCACCCTGGACGGGCAAGGCGGCCACGGCGCGGTGCCGCACAAAGCGGTGGACTCGATCGTGGCGGCGTCGGCCATCGTCAACGGCCTGCAAAGCATCGTCTCGCGCAATGTGGACCCGCAAGAGATGGCGGTCATCACCGTGGGCGCGTTCAACGCAGGCAGCACCTTCAATGTGATTCCGCAAACCGCCACCCTCAAACTCAGCGTGCGCTCGCTCAACCGCGAAGTGCGCGACTTGCTCGAAAAACGCATCACCGAGCTGGTGCACGCACAAGCCCAAAGCTATGGCGTGCGCGCCCACATCGACTACCACCGCAACTACCCGGTGCTGGTCAACCATGTGCGCGAAACCGACTTCGCACGCCAAGTGGGCGAAGAACTGGTGGGGGCCGAACAAGTCACCCGCCAAGGTCGCGCCCTGACCGGCAGCGAAGACTTCGCCTTCATGCTCGAAGCGGTGCCCGGCAGCTATTTGCTGATCGGCAACGGCGACGGCACAGGCGACGGTCACGGGGCCTGCATGGTGCACAACCCGGGCTACGACTTCAACGACCACAACGTGGCGGTGGGCTCGGCCTATTGGTCGCTGCTGGTCGAGCGCTTTTTGGTGGACTGAGCCCAGCGCCCCTCACACCCTGGCTTACAGCGCGATGAGTTGGCGCGCCAGAGTGTGCAAGCGGCTGCCTGCACGCGTCAGCTCGGTCACGATGCTGAAGTGGTTCAAGCCCGGCAGGCTCTCGCACACGGGCACGGTTTGGGGGCCCCAAGCCTGATGGATCAAGCGGTTGTGGCGCAAAAACTCTGCGCTCTCGTCGCCCCCCGCCACCGTGTACAGCACCCCCCGGCGCGGGCGCGGCCAAGTGGCTGGGCTGGCCAGCCTGACCTGCGCCGGCGTGATGCGCAAGTCGGCCTGCACAAAAGGCGTCTTGCGCACCGGCTCCAAGTCGTACAAGCCCGAAATCGACAAGGCCTTGCACACCAAATTGGTGGGCAATTCGGGGTGCACATCTTTCCAGTCGCAGCCCAGCAGCATGGCGGCCAAATGCCCGCCCGCCGAATGGCCGATCACCGTGATGTTGCTGCGGTCACCCCCGTGCAAGCCAATGTGCCGCCACACCCAGGCCAGCGCGTGCGTCATCTGCAGGGCAATGTCGGGAATGGTGACCGGCATGTCGGGCGTGCCAGGGCACAAGGCGTAATTGACCACCACCACGCACGCGCCCACATCGCGCAAGGCCGGGGCCACGAAGGCGTGGTCGGACTTGTCCAAGCTGCGCCAGTAGCCGCCATGGAT
>JAHECM010000075.1:5048-6881 GCA_024641725.1 Limnohabitans sp.
CGTGAGTGGCAAGCCGCGCAGGCGGTAGTCCCCCCCGATGTTGGCGGTGTAGCCGGGCTGCTGGTCCAAGCGGTTGTTGGGGCCAGGCACGTCCAGCACTTTGGATTGGAAAAAACTGGCATTGGTGCGCAAGTCGATCGGCCAAGCCTCGCGCACCCATTGGTCCAAGCGGAACTTGGCTTCCAGCTCCAGGCCTTGGGTGATGGCATCACCCACGTTGGTGGGCGACGACACATAGCGCTGCGAGCTGGTGTTGTAGCGGGTGGTGTAACGGATCAGGTTGCTGATGTTGCGGCGAAACACGTTGGCACTGAGCAAACCGCCTTGCTCCAAATAGCGCTCAAACGCGATGTCGATGCCCGTGGCCAGTTCAGGTTTGAGGTCCGGGTTGCCGTTGCGGTCGGCCTGCGTCCAACTGTTTTCACCCAGCGATGGCACGTAGCGCGCCACCAGTTGGTACAACGAAGGCGTTTTGTAACTGCGCGTCAGGCTCATGCGAATTTGATCGCGTTTTTGCGGATCGGGCTTGAACACCGCGTGCATGAGCGGCGTGAAGACGCCACTGTTGTTGTGTTTGAGCACCCCATTGACCGTGCCCTCGGTCAAGATGTTTTCATAGCGCAGCCCGCCATACGCCGACCACTGTGGGTTGATCTTGAACTCGTCTTGCGTGTAGAGCGCCCAGCGCTGGGTGCTGGCTTGCAAATTTCCACCGTCTTCGGTCAGGGCCGCATTGCCTTGCTCGGTGCGCTGCACCTGCTCCAGCTCCACGCCACTGACGATCTGGTGGCCGTTGTCGAGCACACGGGTCCACTTGCCGGTCAAGCTGCTGCTGTTGTCCACAAAGTTTTGGGTTTCAAAACCGTTGCGCAGCATGGCTTGGCTGCCCCCTGGCGGCGTCACCCCACTGGCCCCAGTTTGGTCCATGCGGTAGTCGTAGTTGGACTGCCCCAGACCAAAGCGCACTTCCAAACGGTCGTTGGCCGACAGGGGTTGCGCCCACTGGCCATTCAGGCGCGCCATGCTGTAGCGGCTGCCGCTGCGGGTTTGGGCGCTGTCTGACACCGGCGCGCCTTCGGTGGTACGCACCGCAATTTGCCCCAAGTTGTCGTACTCGGAATACACCACAAAAGGCATCAGCGTCAGGCTGCGGCCCTGTTCGCCCTTCCACTGCAAGCGCATGTTGGCGTGCAGGCCTTTGCGATGGCCCAGACTGCTCGCCTCGCGCACCCGGTCGGTGATCAACGAAGACTCGGTCGCCGTGGTGCTCGCGTCCGGGCGGTACATGTCCATGGCCGACAGCGTGAAGGTGCCAGTGATGGGTTCGGTCTTGAGGTTGTGCACCCAGTTGATCTGGTTGGCGTCTTGCCCATGCTCCACGCTGTGGGTCAGCTTCAGGTCGTCTGGTGAGGCCTTTTGGCCTTCGCGCAAAACAATGTTGATGGTCCCGGCAATCGCCCGTGCGCCGGTCTCAGCCGTCGGAGCGCGCAGGATCTCGATTTTTTCGACCTGCTCGGGCGTGAGCTGGTCGATCGAAAAGCCCGGCGGCATGCGCTCGCCGTCGAGCAAAATTTGGGTGTAACCGTTGCCCAACCCCCGCATGCGGATGGCCCCGCCCCGGCCAGGGGCCCCGCCGATGGTGACGCCCGGCAATCGCTTGAGGACTTCGCTGAGCGTGGCGTCGCCCTGCTTTTCAATCTCTTCGCGCCCAATGACGATTTTGGACGCGGTGGACTCGCGCCGCACTTCGGTGGTGTTGTCGCGGTTGCTGCGGATCTCCACCCGCCCCATGTCGGTCACGCTGGCGGGGGCGGTTTGGGCCTGCACCAGCAA
>JAHECM010000076.1:0-4285 GCA_024641725.1 Limnohabitans sp.
GCCCTGGCTTGGCAGCGCGATGCCGCCAAGGCGGGGGCCCCCCTGTCACGCGAGCCGCTGGCGGGCCTCAAAACCCGCTTGGCCGATGTGGTCAAACGCGTAGAAGATTTGCAGCACCAAGTCATGGTGCAGCGCGAGGCCGCTGTGCTGCTGGCGCAGCGCATCGAGGTGCAGTCCACCAAATCGATGGCTGAAGCCCAAGCGGTGCAAACCGCACTGCAAGCCGATGTGGACCATTGGCAGGCCCAAGCCCAGGCCCTCACGCAAGACGCGGTGTGGCCCAGCGTGGACCTGAAATTCCCCGCCCAAGTGGAGTCCGCCCAGAGCCAGTTGCAGGCGGTTTGGCAAGGTTTTTCGGCGGCTTTGCAGCTGGGTTTGCAAGCCGTGGCGGATGCCAGCGCCGCTTTGCCCTCCGTGCCTGTTTGGGCCGATGAAATCCGCCGCGCACGCGGCGAGCTGGTGGCGGCAGAGCCCGCGCCAGTGGCAGCCGACAAGCCCGCCAAAGTGGCCAAGCCCAAACTCGACGCTGCCCAGCGCCAAGCCCTGCGCGAAGAAGCCACTCAATCGGTGGTGCTGGTGTTGGACTCGGTGGAAAAAGCCGCAGCCGAAGGCCAGCCCGCGCCCGACGCCGCGGCCCGATTGCACGATGTGCTCAAGACCCACGGCAAGCACCTGGACACCGCCATCGATGCCCGTGTGCATGAAGCCCTGTTGGCCGCTGGCGACACCGAAGGCTGGCAACGCTTTGTGACCGACCAGCGCCGCCTGGCCCTGGTGACCCAGGCTGAGGCGCTGCTGGGCCCAGACAAAACCCCCGCCGTGGGCGGGCGCAAGATGCAAGACAGCCTGCGCCAGTTGCGCGACGCTTGGAAGCAAACCGACCAAGGCGGCTTGCCCAACCATGGCCTGTGGAAGCGTTTTGACACCGCTTGCAACGAAGCCTACAAAACCGTGCAAACCTGGCTTGAAAACGCCAAACAAGAAACCGCCGCCCACAAAGCGCAGCGCGTGACCTTGATGGACGAAGTCAAAGCTTGGACCGAGGCCCTTGCCGACAACAGCGACTGGCGCATGCAAGTGCGCACGCTGCACCAATTTTCTGACCGCTGGCGCAACGCTGGGCACCTGAACGAAAAAGCCTTCGGTGAAATGCAAGGCCAATGGAAAAGCCTGATCCGCGCCGCTGGTGCGCGCTTGGACGCCGCGCAAAAAGGCAGCGTCGAACGCCGTCAAGCCTTGATTGCCGAGGCCAAAGCCTTGGGCGAAGCCCCCGGTTTGCGGGTGGATGCGGTCAAAGCCTTGCAGCTGCGTTGGCAGACCGAGGCCCAGTCGGTGCCCCTGGACCGCAAAACCGAACAAAAGCTGTGGGAAGTGTTCCGCCAGCCGATCGACGAGGCTTTCCAGCGCAAGGGCAACGAGCGCAGCCATGCGCAGGCCCCGCTGACCGCCCATGACCGTGCTGTGATCGACGCCTCCAAGGCACTGGAAGCGGCCAATGCCAAGGGCGACGCCGCGGCCATTCGTGCCGCCATGACGGGACTCGAAGCGGCCCTCAGAGGCCAAGCCGAAGCGGTGGCGCAAGTCACGGCCCCTGCCGCTGCCCCGAAGGCCGCCCAAATAGCTGAGCTGGCTGCCGAGCCTGCTGGTGAAGCACAGCCCGTCACAGCGACAGGCACGCAGCCCAGCACAGAGTCGAATGCAGAGGCAGCGTCAGATGCAGCGTCAGAGTCAAGCCGCGAAACGTCGGCCGAATCTGATGCGAGCGGTGCCCAAACAGAAGCAGCCGCAGAGGTGCCAGCCCCCGCAGTCGTGCCCCCCAAGCCGGCCAAACCGGTGGTGGCGGTGCGCGGCGATGACCGCCCCGGCCAGAAAAAAACCGAACCCGCAGCAGCCGGCAAACCGGGCCGCCGCGATGCCCGCCCTGGCGAGCGAGGTGCCGATCGCGGGGGGGACCGCTTTGGCCGCCCCGAGCGCGGTGAGCGACGCGATGGCCGCGATGAGCGCCGTGAAGACCGAGGCCCACGTTTGGGTGACGAAGCTTTCCGAGCCCAGCGCGAAGCCCGTGAACGTGCCGAAATGGCGCTGCGAAAATTGGCCGCTCAAGCCCATGGTGAAACTCTGACCCGCTTGCTGAGCGCGTGGCAAGACCGTCAGGCCGACGCCGTGCCCACACAGCAGGAATTGGGCAAGTCCGTGAACGCGGCCGCCAGGCAAGCCTGGAGCCATGCCGTGGCCCAGCCTGCCACTGCGCCCGCCAACACCGCCTTGCTGCGCCTCGAAATGGCCGCCGAAGTGCCCACGCCGGCCGACCTCATCGGTGAGCGCCGCGCCCTGCAATTGCAGTTGCTCACGCGCCGCAATGAGGCGGGCCCGCAAGAAACTTGGGCGCGCGATGTGACGGCGGTGTTGTCGGGGCCGCACGATGCAGCCAGTGCCCGCCGCTTGCAAAACGCCCTGAAAAACTTGCTGCGCAGCTGATCGCGCGCTCAAGCCGCCAGCGGCGACAGCCGCTGCGCTGAGCCGTCCGGGCTCAGTCGCAACACCTCGGCCCGGTGCGGCGCCTGTGTGCAACACCAATCTGAGAGTACCTGGCGCTGTGCAGCGGACCCGTTTGGCAAAGTGGCCTCGTGGTCGGCCGGGCGGTGGGTGTGACCGTGCACCATGCGTGCGCAGCCTGCCGCCTGGAGCCAGTCGCCCGTCATGGCCGGATCGGCATCGGCAAAAGTCATCACGCTTTGGTTGTGGGCCTTGCTTTGCTCGCGCATGGATTGCGCCAAGGCCAGCCGCTCGGTCAAAGGGCGGGCCAAAAACGTGGCCTGCCAAGCCGGGTCGCGCGCTTGCAGTCGAAAGCGTTGGTAGGCCTCGTCTTCAAGGCACAAAGCGTCCCCATGGGTGAGCAAAACGCGCTGGTTGGCCCAGCGCAAGACGGTCGGGTCAGCCAGGGCCTGAACGCCGCAGTCGCTCAAAAAGGCCGACCCCACTAAAAAGTCCCGGTTGCCGGGCAAAAAGAACACGGCCCGTTGCGCAGCCGCCTGGCGCAGCACCTGGGCGCATTGCTGCAAAAAAAGGTCGCCGGCAACAGCGTCGTCACCGACCCAGACTTCAAACAGGTCGCCCAAGATCAGCACCGCATCGGCCCGCGTGCGGGCCATGTAAGCCTGCCAGCTGGCAAAGGTGGCCGGGTCGCTGGCTTGCAGGTGCAGGTCAGAGATCAGGTCCACCACCTGCCAATGGGCAGGGGCTTGCAGTTCACCAAATACCGGGGCGGCGTGCATGCGCAAACCCGTGGGTGATCAAAGGGCCACAGCCTTTTCGATGACCACGTCCTCTTTCGGCACGTCGTCATGGAAGCCATTGCGGCCAGTCTTGACGCCTTTGATCTGATCCACCACCTCGGTGCCTTTGACCACTTTGCCAAAGACGGCATAGCCCCAGCCTTGCATGGACGGTGCAGTGTGGTTCAAGAAGCCGTTGTCGGCCACGTTGATGAAGAACTGCGCCGTGGCGGAGTGGGGGGCCGATGTGCGGGCCATGGCCACGGTGTAGTTGTTGTTTTTGAGGCCGTTGTTGGCTTCGTTTTCGATTTCGGCATCGGAGGGTTTTTGTGCCATGCCGGGCTCAAAGCCCCCGCCTTGCACCATGAAACCGGGGATCACGCGGTGAAAAATCGTGTTGTTGTAGTGGCCCTTGTTCACGTAGGCCAAGAAATTGGCCGTGGACTTGGGGGCTTTTTCTGCGTCCAGCTCGAGGGTGATGACGCCGTAGCCAGTGATGTGCAGTTCGACTTGTGGGTTGCTCATGGTGTTCAAGGGATCAAAGTGATGGATTGGATAACGATGGCTGTCTTGGGGACATCCGAGGGGAAGGGGCCGCCCGCCCCGGTAGGGGTCTGGCGGATTTTCTGGACCACGTCCATGCCGGACGTGACTTTGCCAAAAACGGTGTAACCATACAGCTGGGTGGCGTTGAGCAGCTGGCTGCGGGCCACGTTCTCATAAACCCGGCCTTGGTATTCAAACTTGGCCACGGGATCGCCATCGGGGATCGGGGTCGGGTCCAAGAAGGCGTTGTCCACCACGTTGATGAAAAACTGCGAGGTGGCCGAATGCGGGTCGCCCGTGCGGGCCATGGCCACCGTGCCGGTTTGGTTTTTCAGGCCAGCGGCCAAGGCGGCGCGGCCCTCGTGCTGGATGGCGGGGCGCGTCTTGCGCTCTTTGTATTGGGGGTCATAGCCGCCGCCTTGCACCATGAAGTTGGCGATCACGCGGTGGAAGATGGTGCCGTC
>JAHECM010000076.1:4385-6873 GCA_024641725.1 Limnohabitans sp.
TTCGGGCATACAGGGCGGCCAAGTTGTTGTGCGGCTCGGCCAGCTCGGGGGTGTTCAGGGTCAGTGCCAGCAAGGTGGCCATGGCCGCGTCGGTTTGGCCCAGTCCGTCTTGTGCGCGGCTGAGCAGCAAGCGCATTTGCGGGTCACTGTCGTGCGTTTTGAGGTGCTGCTGGGCCTGGGCTTGTGCTTGGGCCCAGTCTTGGCGCTGGAGCAAGCGCTGCACATCGTCATGCACATCGGCTCGGGCAGCACCCATGCACAGCCAGATCAGGCCGGCCATCAGGGCGCAATGTAAGGGGCGAACAGGGTGCAATGCCATGGGGGCGAAGAAGGAAGTTCCACAGCCCCGGGCGACTTTTTTGACGGGCTATACTGGCGGCCATTGTAGCGGAGGCCCATCGCTTGAACGGCCGCCCGCCCTCGACTGGACGGCCCCTGCGGGCCTGATTTCTTTTCAGCAGTACCCCCCGAACCCGATTGGCCAGTGCTTGGCGGTCGGGCATGGGCATTTGGATTTTTAGACCTGACATGAGCCTGCGCATTTTCAATACGCTCACCCGCCAAGTGGATGATTTCAAGCCCCTGAGCCCGGGGCTGGTGCGCATGTACGTTTGCGGCATGACGGTGTACGACCTCTGCCATCTGGGCCATGCCCGCTCCATGATCGCGTTTGACGTGGTGCAGCGCTGGCTCAAGGCCAGTGGCCTGCAGGTGACTTATGTGCGCAATGTGACCGACATTGACGACAAGATCATCAAGCGCGCACTGGACAACGGCGAGACCATCCGGGGGCTGACTGATCGCATGATCGACGCCTTGCACGAAGACGCGGATGCCCTGGGCATCGAGCGGCCCCAGCACGAGCCCCGCGCCACCGACTATGTGCCGCACATGTTGTCCATGATTGGCACTTTGGAGCAAAAAGGCTTGGCCTACCGCGCCGGCAATGGCGACGTCAACTACGCCGTGCGCAAGTTCGCCGGTTACGGCAAGTTGTCGGGCAAGTCGCTGGACGAGTTGAACGCAGGCGAGCGCGTGGCCGTGAGCACCGAGGAGGGCGGCAAAAACGACCCCCTGGACTTTGTGCTTTGGAAGTCCGCCAAGCCCACCGAGCCCGAGGACTGCAAGTGGGACAGCCCGTTTGGCAGTGGCCGCCCGGGCTGGCACATCGAGTGCTCGGCCATGAGCTGCGAGCTGCTGGGAGAGACCTTTGACATCCACGGGGGGGGCGCTGACCTGCAGTTTCCGCACCACGAAAACGAGATCGCCCAAAGCGAAGGGGCCACCGGACAGCCTTTTGCGCGTTATTGGATGCACAACGGCTTCATCAACGTGGACAACGAAAAAATGTCCAAGAGCCTGGGCAACTTCTTCACCATCCGCGATGTGCTCAAGGTGTTTGATGCCGAGACCGTGCGCTTTTTTGTGGTGCGCAGCCACTACCGCAGCGGACTGAACTACAGCGACGTGCACCTGAACGACGCCAAAGGCGCTTTGAAACGCCTGTACACCGCCTTGCAGGCGGTGCCGCCCGCTGACGTGAAGATCGACTGGAACGAGCCGATGGCGGCCCGCTTCAAGGCCGCCATGGACGAGGACTTTGGCACGCCTGAGGCGGTGGCTGTGCTGTTTGAGTTGGCCAGCGAAGTCAACCGCAGCCAGTCGGCCGAGCGCTCGGGCCTGCTCAAAGCCTTGGGCGGGGTGTTGGGTTTGTTGCAAAGCGAGCCAACCGCTTACCTTCAGTCCGGAGCCGGGCTCGATGACGCCGCCATCCAGGCGCAGATCCAGGCCCGCGCTGAGGCCAAAAAAGCCAAAAACTTTGCCGAAGCCGACCGCATCCGCAACGATCTGCTGGCGCAGGGCATCGTGCTCAAAGACTCGGCCGCAGGCACCACCTGGGAGGCCGCGGCGTGAGCAAAACCGCAGCCGTGCTCCCCGTGACCCCGGACTACTGGGCCCAGGCCTGCGCCCACCTGTCGCGCAAGGACCGGGTCCTGAAAAAGCTGATCCCCCAGTTTGGCGACGCGGTGCTCGAGTCCCGTGGCGATGCCTTCGTCACTTTGGCGCGCTCCATCGTGGGCCAACAAATTTCGGTCAAGGCCGCACAAACGGTTTGGGACCGATTCGCCGCCTTGTCGCGCAAGCTCACGCCTGCGGGGGTGCTCAAGCTCAAAGTGGATGACATGCGTGCGGCCGGTTTGTCGGCCCGCAAGGTGGAATACCTGGTGGACTTGGCGCTGCACTTCGATTCGGGGGCTTTGCACGTCAAGGCTTGGACCGACATGGACGACGAGGCCATCATTGCCGAGCTGGTGGCCATCCGAGGCATTGGCCGCTGGACGGCAGAGATGTTCCTGATGTTCCACCTGTTGCGCCCCAACGTGCTGCCGCTGGACGATGTGGGCTTGATCAATGGCATCAGCCGCAACTATTTTTCGGGCGAACCCGTCAGCCGCAGCGATGTGCGCGAAGTCGCCCAAGCCTGGGG